>CBDUAS010000082.1:0-9582 GCA_965365185.1 uncultured bacterium
GTTACAGCTACCGGCGACGTCCTCGACGATGTGTGTGGAGAAGATAACGATGCGGTCCTTGCTCAGCCGAGCCAGCAGGTTGCGGAAGCGGATTCGCTCGACCGGGTCGAGCCCCGCCGTGGGCTCATCGACGACCATGATCTGGGGCGTGTGCAACAGCGTCTGGGCGATGCCGATGCGCTGCCGCATGCCCCCCGAATACGAGCCGATGGCGTCGTCCTTGCGGTCGGTCAGGTTGACCTGCTCCAAAACGTCCATGACGCGCTCATGGCGCTCGCGAGAATCGTTGAAGCCCTCGAGCAAGGCGCGATACTCGAGGTACTCGTAGCCGGTCATGTGATCGTAGGATCCGAAGTGCTGCGGCAGGTAGCCGATCAACCCCTGCAGATGCTCGTGCTCGTCGAGGTTCACACCGTTCACCGACACCGAGCCGAACGTGGGCTCGAGCACGCGCGTTATGATTCGCATCATCGTGGTCTTGCCGGCGCCGTTCGGGCCGAGGAGGCCGAACATGCCCCGACCGATCTCCAGGTTGACGCCGCGCAGCGCCGTGAACTCCTTGCTCTTCGCTCCCAGAATCGGGGTCTTCGCGGCGATGCGATAGATCGGACGGCGGAGCCACCGGAACCTTCCCGTCATATCCTCGATGTCGACCCGCCCGGTCTCGACCCGGCGCGCAAGCCAGCGGGTGATGCGCGCGAGAACGAAAAGGGCCAGGCAGGTATAGGTGAGCGAAGGCGCCTCCAGACGGCGCTGGATGGCGAACAGGAACAGCGCCAGCGCTCCGTAGCGAACCACGAAGCGGAAGCTCCGCGGCGGCGACGACCAGATGAGCGAGCCGACGGCATGCACCAGGTGCACGAGCAACGCCCAGGTGAGCACGGTAACGACGAAGATCCACAGGCCCTGGCTGACGTAGGTGTTCAGGAAGAGCAGCAGGAAAAGCACCGGTAGCTTCCAGATCAGGCCGTCCTTGACCGCCTTGCGGTCGACCGGGTCGCGACCTTCCTCCAGCATGCGCCGGGCATGTCGCTCGAAACGCCCCCACTCGCGGCGAAACCGGCCGGGAGCACCGTAAACCTTCGTCAGCGTGTGCAGTCGAATCGAGTGCACGGGCTCGCGCTTCTGGTGTGCCAGCACGCGCGCGTGATGCGCCCGCATGACGGTCCACACGAGCGTGAGGAACAAGAACCACAAGGGCACGGCAGCGATGGAAGTCCAGAAGTAGCTCTCGTACCGATGGTGCACGCCGTAGGTCGAGGCGGCTGCGGCGACGGTCGCGATGCCGACCGCCAGCCAGCCCATACGACGCAGCCAGGCGCGCACCTGATCGATGCCCATGTAGGCAACCGGCACGAAGATGAGCGTGGATACCATCGAGACCGCGAGCCCGCCGACGACGGTGATTGCGAACGGCGGCCAGATCTCGAACTCGCCGCCGAACTCGAGCGCCAGCGGAAACACCCCCAAGAGCGTCGTCGATGACGTCATCAGGATGGGACGGACGCGGGAACGGCCGGCGGTCAGCACGGCGCGCTCGCGGCGGAAGCCCCGCTTGCGCAGGCTGGTGACGGCGTCAATCAGGATGATGCCGTTGTTTACGGCGATGCCGATGAGAACGACGAAGCCGAGCAGCGCCATTGGCCCGGCCTCCGAGGTCAAACCGGTTCCGGTGAGCAGCAGGGCGGCGCAGGACCCGATCACGGCGGTCGGCAGCGTACAGAAGATGACGATCGGCGACGAGAAGGACTCGAACAACGACGCCAGGATCATGTAAACGAGGACGGCGGCGATGCCCATCATCCAGTAGTAGATCGTGTCGACCTCGGCCTCGATGACCTCGATGGTGTAGCCGGGGGGCAACACCATGTCGTTGATCACTTGGCGAACGAACGTGCGCGCGGCGTCGATTCGCGGCTGCGAGTCGAGCACCTCATCGGTGAACCGATAGGTGAACACCACTCGGCGGGACTGGTCGGTGCGCAGGATCGCGTTACGCCCCTCGTCGGTGCGCACACGCGCCACTTCTTCCATGGCGGTGAACTCGCCGGCCGGCGTCAGAATCGGTAGCTGGCGCAGCTCGTCGAGGCCGATGGGATTCTCCTCGAACTCCTCGATGTAGCGCACCTCGATCGGCGTCTCGGTGCCGTCGGCCTCGAGAAAAGCGGTGGTTGTCTGCACGCCCTGCGGGCTCGCTTGAGCGATCGCTCCCAGCACCGTCGTGACGTTGAGCTGGTGATCGAACATGGCGATCGGGTCGGGTATCACCTGCACCTCCGGCCCGCTGCGCGCCAGGTCGACGGAGATGCTATCGGGATCGACGTCGATGATCTCCTCGAGCCGGTACTGGAGGTCGTCGGCGATCATCTGGAGGGTGGTGAAGTCGTTGCCCCGCACGATGATGGTTTCGAGCGTCGCCCCCTGCCCGAGGGCGAATCCTCCCGTGGCCCCGGCACCTCCGGCACGACCAGCGCCGCCGCCCCCTCCGCCGCCACCGCCCACGGCCGGCGGATCGTAGCCGACCGTGCCGCCCTCGATACGATCGAGCGCCTCCTCGAGGCTTTCCTTGGCCTCATCGACGTTCATCCGCTCGGGATCGTCGCGTCGGTCCACGAGCGTCACGTTGACGGTACCCTGAGCCTCCTGCACGGTGCTGGTAAAGCGCTCGACGTCGGCGAGCTCGGCAACTGCCTCTTCGACCTTCACCACGACGGCATCGGTGGCCTCCAGCGTCGCACCCTCCTCCAGCGACACGTAGATCGTGAACCCCGTTTCTTCTCCCAAGGCCTGCTGCTGCAGCATGAGAAAGAACGACGCGATCAGGGCGGCCAGCAGCCCCACGGCAACGGTGACGGCGATGCGCACGCGGTGGCGCAGGCTGGCTTTGAGCAGCACCGTGTACATCTCCAGCAGGCGGCCGGTCCCGAGCGGCTTGAGGGAAGCGCGGGAGAGCGTACGCGCACCGAGCATGGGTACCAGCGTCAGGGCGACGAGAAGCGACGCCAGCAGCGGGAAGGTAATCGCCAGCGCCAGCTCGCGGATGATGTCCTGGAAATCACTCTGGATGAACACCACCGGCAGGAAGACGGCGACCGTGGTGGCCGTCGAGGCGACAATGGCCCGGCTCACCTCGGCCGTACCCACGCGCGCCGCCTCCATGGCGTCCTTGCCGGCCTCGAAGTGCTTGAAAATCGACTCCATGACCACGATGCCGTTGTCGGCCAGCATGCCCATGGACAAGGCCAGGCCACACAGCGAGAGCACGTTCAGCGACAGGTCCCAGGCATACATCAGATTGAAGGTGAGCAACAGCGACGACGGGATGGCGAGCAGCAAGATGCCGACGAAGCGCACGCTGCGCAGGAACAGGAAGAGCACGCCCAGCCCGAGAAAGACGCCGATGATGGCGGCCTGCTGCAGGGTGCCCAGAGCATCCTGCATGAGGGCGGCCTGGTCGTCGGTCACCGTGATCTCGATTCCTTCCCCGGCGAACTGGCGATTGAGGCGCTCCACCGTCTCTTTCAGCCCGTCCGCGACGGCGATCAGGTTCGCCTCGTTCTCCTTCTGGATGCGCACGCTGACGGCTTCCAGGCCGTTCACGCGGCTGTAGTCGGTGCGCTCCTGCAGGCCGTAGTCGATGGCGGCGATATCGCCCAGAGTGAGCTGCCCCTCCCGACGCACGACGACGTCGTGGATGTCGCTGAGCGAGTCGAACTGCCCCGAAACGCTCACCGGGAAGCGTCGGTTGGCATCGAACACCCGGCCGATGTATGTGCGCGGAACATTGACGCTGTTGATGGCCCCGGTGATCGTATTCATTGAAAGCTGGTGGGCGCCCAGCAATTCGGGGTCGACAATGATCTCGATGGAGCGCTGCTGCCCCCCCAGCGGCGTGGCGCTCACCACTCCCTCGACCGCCTCCAGCTCGGGGCGGATCTTCTGCTCGGTGAAATCACGTAGCCAGTTGAGGTCGCCGGCGCCGAGCACCTGCAGCGTCATCACGGCGCTGGTGAGGATCGAGGTGTCGAAGCGTTGCACCGTGAGACCCGTCTGCGCCGGCAGGTTGGGCAGGAGCTGCCCCATACGGCGGGTGACCTGCAGCTCGGCGAACTTCATGTCGGTCGCCGGCTCGTAGGAGATCGTCACCATGCCGTTTCCCAGGCGAGACTGTGAATCGATCTGCACGACGCTTTCCAACTTGCCGACCTCTTCCTCGATCGGCATCACCACCTCGCGCTCGATCTGCTCCGGCGACATCGTGCGTTGGTTGGCGATGATGAAGATCTGCGGAAACACCACTTCCGGCATCAGCTCGACGTTCAGCCGGCCGAGCGAAACGACCCCGAGCATGCCGATGCCGAGAAAGAACATCGCCGTGGTGACCGGACGGCGGATGGCGAGGTTGGAGATCATGACGTCTCGGCCGAAACCTGCGGTTGCCGGGAGGGATGCAGCCGCTCGACCATTTCGTAGACCACCGGAATGATGACCAGCGTCAGCAGCGTCGATGTGGTCAATCCGGCGATTACGGCGATTGCCATCGGCGCGCGCATCTGCGCCCCTTCGCCGATACCCAGTGCCATCGGAAACAGCGCCAGCATGGTGGTGGCGCTGGTCATCAAGATCGGCCGCACCCTGTCCTGTGTGCCCTGCAGGATCGCCTCGCGCGCAGGCATCGTGGCGCGGAGCTGGTTCACGTGATCCACCAGGATGATGGCGTCGTTCACCGCGATGCCACCGAGCATGATGATGCCGATGTAGGCCATGATGCTGAGCGGCTCACCCAGCGCCCAGAAGGCGACCACCACGCCGACGCCCGCAAACGGAACCGTGAACATCACCGTGAACGGGTGCAGGATCGATTCGAACAACGACGCCATCACCATGTAAACGAGGAGCACCGAGAGCCCGAGTGCAAAGCCCAGGCTGGCGAACGATTCGGCCCGCTCCCGCTCCTCGCCGCCGATCTCGACCTCGTAGCCGACCGGCAGGACGAGTTGGGAGACCAGGCCGTCGACTTGGGCGATGGCTTCGCTCAGTACGGCCCCTTCGACGAGATACCCGCTGATGCGGCCGATCCGCCGTTGGTCCTCGCGCAGGATTTCGCGCGGCCCCTCGACGATTCGTGGGTCGGCAATATCGCCCAGGGTGAGTATGGCGCCGCCGGCGTCGATGCGAATGTTGCGGAGCTCCTGCAGGCCGACGTCGTCGAACCCTACACGGATGTCGCGGGAGCGCTGGTCCTTCGACAGCTCACCGGCAACCTCGCCCGACAACCGCCGTTCGAGGTCGGCAATGATGGCCTGCGGCGTCAGCCCGAAGGCCGCGGCCACATCGGCTCGCAAGTTCAGGTCGATCTCGGGCTGCCCGCCCTGGAAGCTGGTGCGCACGTTGTAGACGCTGGGAAGCTCGTTCACCAGCGTCGCCAACTCGGCGGTGAGCCGGCGGAGCGTATCCAGGTCGTCGCCGACGATCTCGAGCTGCAGCGGAGCAGCCTGCGACCCGAGAACGCCTTGCAGGGCAGTCTCCTGCAGCTCGTACCTGACCTCCAGGTCGGGAATCTGCGCCACCTGGGCGTCGATGGACTCGACCATCTGACCGATGCTGCGGCGCGGACCCGTGGACAAGGCCACCGACAAGCTGGTGCGATTCGGCCCGCTGGGGTCGGCGACGGTGGTGACACGTGCCGGATCGAGGCCCGAAAGAGAATAGATCGTCTCGACCTCGTCGCCGCCGATCTCGAGGATCATGTCGCCGACGCGGCCGGCCACCCGATCGGTCATCTCCAGGCGTGAGCCCTCCGGCAGCGCAACGTCGACGGTGAACAGCCCCTGGTCCTCGCGCGGGATGAACTCGGCTTCGATCTGCCGCCCCATCTGGTATGCCGACACGCCGATCAAGCCGATGGCCACGACCACCACCAGCTTGTGGTCGAGCGCGGCAGCGAGACCGGCGCGAAACACGGGCCATTGCCGCGGCTTACCGTCCGTTGCCTTCGCGCGCAGCAGCCTCGAGCTCAGCATCGGCACCACGGTCATCGCCACGACGAGCGACGACAGCAGCGAAAACGCGACCGTCCACGCTTGTTCCTTGAAGAGCTCACCCACCAGACCCTGCACGTAGACGATCGGCAGGAACACCGACACCGTGGTCAGCGTCGAAGCGAGGATCGCCACGCCAACCTCGGAGGCCCCCCGAGCAGCCGCCTCGTAGGAGTCCGCACCGAGCTCCAGCCTTCGGTAGATGTTCTCGATGACGACGATGGCGTTGTCGACGAGCATACCGGCACCGAGCGCCAGGCCGCCCAGCGTCATGATGTTGAGGGTCAGGTCCTGGAAGTACATCAAGGTGAAGGTCGCCAGGATCGAGATCGGGATGGCCAGGGCGATCACCATCGTCACCATGAGGCTGCGCAGAAAGAGCAGCAACACGACGACGGCCAGCGCTGCGCCGACGAGGGCGGCCTCCTGGACCTCGGAGACGGCCGACTGGATGAAGCGAGCCTGGTTCTCGACCACGGTGAACTGCACGCCGGGCAAATCGAGTGCGAGGCGGTCGATGTCCTCGAGCACGGTTTCGACGACGCTCACTGTGCTGGCATCGGCTTCCTTGTAGATTGCTACGCCCAGGCACTCGACGCCGTCGAGCCGCACGATCGTCTCGCGCTCGGCGTACTCCAGCACCACCCGGCCGACATCCTTGACGTAGACGGGCACCCGCAGCGCGTCTTCCGCGGCAGGGGTCGTTTGTGTGCCGGTTGCCGCTCCGGCCGCGGTGGTTCCGGACGCCGCCGTGGTTCCGGCCGCGGCATCGTCGACGGTTCCGGCGCGCTCCCCGACGATGAGGTTCTCGACCTCTGCGATGTCGGTGAGCCTCCCCAGGCCCTTGACCTGGTACGACTGGTCGCCTTCTTCCAGGCGGCCGCCGGAGACATCCTGGTTGGCCTGCTGGATCTGCTGCACCACGGCTGTGTCCGTGAGCCCGAAGGCCTCCAGCAGGTAGGGATCGAGGATGACCCGAATCTCCTTCTCGGCGTCGCCCTCGATTTCGGCCGAGGCGACACCGTCGAGCGCCTCGAGGCGCGGCTTCACCAACGTGTCGACGGCGCCGAGAAGCTCGTCGAGATCGGCGTACTCACTCGAGGTCACAGCGATGCGCGCCACGGGCAGCGCCTGCGGATCCTCCTGAGTTACGTCGAGGGTGGCGATCTCGTCGTCGGTGGCATAAGCGCCCGTACGCTTCTGCACGTCGAGCAGAGCGAAGTCCATGTCGGTGTCCCAGGTGAACTCCGCCACCACGACCGTCTGTCCGGACCGGGTGATCGAGTAGACGCGCTCGACGCCGCTGACCGTCGAGATGTCGCGTTCGAGCCGCCGCGTGTAGCGCTCTTCCATCTCCTGCGGCGACTTTCCCGGGACCTGCAGGTCGACGGTGATGACCGGGGTCTGCACGTTGGGCAGCAGGTCGGTTCCGAGCCCGTCGAGCGATATCCATCCGAGAAGCACGACGGCGAACGTCGCCATCGCGATGGTCACCGGATAACGGGTTGAGAACTCGGGCAGCGACATGTCAGTTCACCATGACGGGTGACATCCAACGTCGCGGGGGCTCAATCCGATCCGCGCGGACCGCTCTCCCCGGTGACGCGAACCTGGGTGCGAGAACGCAGGGTCTCGTAGTTGCTGGTGATCAACCGCTCGCCTTCCGCCAGACCATCGACGACCTCGACCATGGTGTCGTCGGAAAGACCGGTTTCGATTTCACGCTGCTGGGCCCGGCCTTCTTCTTCGACGAAAACGACGCTGCGGTTCTGGCGGCTGAGCACCAGCTCCTTGGGGATGGTGATGATCTCGGCGCGCTGCTCGACGACGATATCGGCCTTGACGAACATCCCGGGGCGCAGCACGAGGTCGGAGTTGTCGACCGCCACCTCGATGCGAAAGGTGCGGGTCGCGGGATCGAGCGTCGGGTCCAGTACGGACACCTGACCGACGAACACCTGATCGCGAAAGGCATAGTTGCTGACGCGCACCTCCTGGCCGAGGTCGATCGCGGGCATCTGCGAGTTGGGTATCTTCAGGTCCGTGATTACCTGGCTGTAATCGACCACCTGGCCGATGACGGTGTTCTGCGCCACCCGCGTGTTTTCGGTGGTGTCCACCAACCCGGTGAGATAGCCGGTCAACGGCGCGTAGACGTTCATCTTTCCGAGCTGGATGCGGGCGTCGGCGATGTCGGCCTCGGCATCGGCGACCGTCTTCTCAGCCGCCTGAACCTCCGATTGGACCGCCAGCCCCTCCTCGAACAACGCCCGCTTCTCGGTCAGGTTGTTGCGCGCGTTCTGCAGCGCCAGCTCGCGCGATTGCATGCGGACGCTGTTGACGTACTCGTCGCTCTCGATGCGTGCGATCTGCTGGCCTCTTTCGACGCGGGTACCTTCGACCGCCTTGCGGCCGCCGGGTAACGCGACGTAGACGAGGTCCCCCTGCACCTCCACCAGGATGTCGGCGGTCTTGGCGGCGCGCAGGCTGCCGGTCGTCGAAACGATGGACTCGATGGTCCCGCGCGACACGGGTTGCACCGTGACCGGAACCACCAGATCAACGACACGCTCGACGGGCTCGTCCCCGCAACCGATCGTGGCGAGCATAAGCATGACGACGAAGAGTGCCCTCAGCGGGTTCCGACTCACAGGGTTCACTTGACTTTCACTCGTATGGAAGGGGAGTCGCCGCGTGTGCGTCTGACTATAGGGACGGTGCCATACTCTCGCATCGCTCGGAACGCCGACAACCGGCCTTTAGCACCCCATTACAATTCTTTACAGACGGTTGACGGACACCGATCGTTCCCTCGCAGCACAATAAACTCGGGTCGCGTGTCAGCAGGTTGCACGAAACCCGGGTGGGGTATCCTCAGCCTGGGAGCAACCGCGCCAGGGCCGACGGCAGCAGCCGGACAGCCTGGAGCGGCCCGTCATCTCCCCGCCGCCGAGACAATGGACATCCGGATCTCTTCGCTGACGAAAGTCTACGACAAGGGCGCCCCGCCGGCGCTCGACAGCCTCGATCTGCGCATCAGCACGGGAACGTTCGGCCTCCTGGGCCCGAACGGCGCCGGCAAGACCACGCTGATCAGGATCCTCTCCACGCAGATGACGCAGACCTCGGGTGAGGTGACCATTGACGGCATGCGCATCGGCGCGGACCGCGACAAGGTGCGTCGGCGGCTCGGCTACCTGCCGCAGCACTTCGGGGCGTATCCGAACCTCACGGCGTTCGAGTTTCTCGACTACATGGCGAGACTGGCGCACATCCGGCCAGCTCGACACCGCAAGGAGGTCGTCGGGGAGGCGCTCGAGGCAGTGGGGCTGTCCGCGGTGCGCGACAAGCAGACGGGCAAGTTCTCGGGAGGCATGAAACGTCGCCTCGGCATCGCTCAGGCGATCCTCGCCGAACCCGATTTCCTCATCGTCGACGAGCCCACGGTCGGCCTCGATCCGGAAGAGCGCATCCGCTTCCGCAAGATCCTCGGTCGCCTGAGCCGCAACCGCGCCATCCTCATCTCGACGCACATCGTCGG
>CBDUAS010000083.1:0-9569 GCA_965365185.1 uncultured bacterium
TTTTCCAGTGTGTCCTGTGCGCTGGCTGTCGAGAAGGCGAGCAGCAGTGGCACAACAAGCGCAAAAAGCCTGAACATGACCATGCGACATTTCCCTCCAAATAGCTGGGCGGAACTGTAGATCAAGAGGGAACTCGGAGCCTGTGTGCCGGCCGGAAGGAGGTAACCACACCGACTTCCAGAGGACCACACAGGAGCCCCGAGCATGAGGGTTGTAATCCGAGGAACGTGGACACAGCGTCGTCAGTTGAAGGCGAATCGTAGGCCACCCAGCGCGGGGTCGGGATCTCCAGCACGCGGGCGTAGTAGAAGGCGCGCTGGGACGGGTCGAAGTCCGGGTCGCGCCACACCGTGCCGAGCTCCGAGGCACCGATCGTGTTGGTCCAGTTGGCCGCGGCCACGTCCACGGTGTCGCCCGAGAAGCCGAACCGGTAGGGGTTGGCGCCCAGCTTCGCTTCGAGCGCCAGACCCTTCTTCAGGGCCTCGCGCGCGTACTCGCCCTTCAGCATGTCCGGCGTTTTGGCCTGCGAGAGATCCAGTTTGCCGGCGTCCCAGGTCTCATAGTCGGCGAACTCGGCGTCCGGCGACAGGCCGGTGTGCAGGTGGGTGTCGCCCGAGTACACCTGGGAGGGAAAACCGCGCTCCGCGTAGGGGGAGTAGGTTGCTCCGGGATAGGCGCCGGAGAGGTATTCGGTGGTGGGCTGGAACTGCGCAGAGGTGGGCAGGGCGGACGCGAGCAGGGCCAAGGGAATAAGAATTGTCAGGTTCATCGGGTGAATTTCCCGGGTGCTCGCGGCGGAAGGTACCATGACACCGAATGTACCCGGGCGGCGGCGGGTATCCGATATGCGCAAACGGGCGCATCCGTCCTTGCACCGGACCTGCCGCTGTCGAAACGCTCCCCGGGACCGTGGCCCATGAGGACGCGGGCCGGGTTTTGAGGCACGGCGACAACGGGAGGCGACACGTGGTTGAATCGGGGACGAGCGCGTCGGATGCCGGGCTGCGACCTCCCGAGGTGGTGGACGTTCGCTTCGACGATGTGGACGCGTTTGCTGCGGCCGCGACGGGGTGGAACCAGACCTACGACCAGCTTTCTCCAGGCCCTCTGCGTGCACGTCTGCGCGCCGCCACATTGCCCGGGTTGATCCTGGGCCGCGAGCAGACGGACTGCAGCATCCTGCTCCGCTCGGCGCTGGCGGACGAACACGACTTCATGATCGCCGAGGCCGGGGTCTGCGACGACCGTACGCGCTGGCTCGACCACGAGTGCCCGTCGCACGTCGTCGCCACGCTGTCGTGCCCGGACGAGGTCCGGTTCCGGTCCCCGGCGCGGATGGACATCGTCTACGCATTGATCGACCAGGGGGAGCTGGCGCGAGTCAGCGAGCGCTGCACGGGCCGGGACGTGCTACGGCAGCTGCAGGGAACCCACACCCAGACGACGGACCCCGTTGCGAATGCGGCCCTTGGGCGCTTCATGCGCCGCGCCGTCAGTCGCATGGTCGATGACCCCGCGTCGTTCGTGACACTCACCGCACAGCGCGATGTCTCGCACGAAATCATCGCCCTGTTTCTCCGGGTGACTGACACGGTGGGCGGCCGGCCGCGGCGCCCTCGACCCTCACTTCGTCGCCGTCGCCAGATCGTGCGCGCCGTCGAGTCGTTCGCACTCGAGCACCCTTGGACACCGCTGTCGGCGGTGGACATCTGCCTCATCGCCCACGCGAGCGAGCGCAGCGTTGACTACGCGTTCCAGTACTGCTACGGCATGAGCCCCAAGGCTTACCTGAAGAGACTTCGCTTGAATGCAGTGCGCCGCGCGCTGCGGGCCGGTGATCCGGACACGACTACCGTGCGCGACGCGGCAGAGCGTTTCGGCTTTCGCCACATGGGGCACTTCGGCCGCGACTACAAGCAGCTGTTCGGCGAGCTGCCCTCGGCGACGCTGCGCGCCGGCTGACCGCGGCGCGCTCGGTCGGCGGCAGTCTTCGCCGCAATGTTTGCGGAAATTGGATACTTCGGCGAGGACAGGACGCGAGTCGGCCCGATAAGCTTTGTGGAGAGAAGATCGGGGCGCCTGGCCCGGCCAGTCATGAGGTTCACGGTGTCTCGCTTGGTTTTAGAGGCCACAGCGAGTTTCGCTCCCTCGGCAATACGGCAGATATTCCGCTCGGTCTAAAAATCCACCGTGGACCCAATCCTCTACTCGAATTCCTCGCGGACACATGAATAGCCCACGCCGGTATCACAGCGGCTTGATTCGCTGGCCTGCGGGGCAGGCTCTGATCGCTCACTTCGCCTCGCTCGAGCGGGAGCCGCCCATTCGTCACGGGGCGCCCGACTCATCCATCCCTGGCAGCCGGGGAGGAGAGGCGCAATGAAGATGCGATTGACCGGGAGTCTCGTCGCCTGTGGGTTGGTGATCGCCCTCGCGGCGCTCGGCGGCCGCAGCGTCCCGGCCCAGGAGAAGGCGAGATCCGGCACCGTCACCATTTCCCAGGTCAACGTCGCGCTGATGTGGAGTGCGAGCCTCGGTGGCGGAACGCTTTCTCATGCCGGCAGGAGCCGCGACTTCGTGATCGGTGGTCTAGGGATCGGTGGTTTCGGCGCCTCCGCGCTCACGGCGACGGGCGAGGTGTACGGCCTGGAACGGGCCGAGGACTTCGAGGGCGTCTTCGGCCAGACCCGCTACGGCTACGCCATCGGCGATGAGAGTGCCGGCAAGCTCTGGCTGGAGAATCCGAAGGGTGTGGTGCTGTCGCTGCGAGCGCGGCGTTCAGGTCTCGCCCTCACGGCGGGCGCCGACGGCGTGGTCATCAAGTTCAAGTAGCGGCGGCGGTCCATTCGCGAGGAGGGTAAAACATGACGAGTCGAGCCCACCGCCTGCTGCGGCCGTGGATCGCCGCCCTCGGCGTGCTTGCCGGAGGCGGCGCGGCGAAGGCGGGTGAGACCGTCACCTTCGATGCCTTCAGCGTTTGGCAGGCCGAGGCGCGGACCTTTCGCACCGGGGCCGAGACGGGGACCGTGGTGGGCGTGCTCCGCGGTGCGCTCTACGTGGAGACCGCCGAGGGGCCGACGCGCACCGGCAGCATCGCGTGTCCGATGACCATCGAGGTGAGCCTGCGCGACGCGCGTCAGCAGGGGAGCGGGCGCTGCACCATCACGGCCCCGGACGGAGCGCTCGCCTTCGGCACCGTGGTGTGCTCCGGCTATCACCTGGTCGGCTGCACCGGTGAATTCCGGATCGAGGGCGGCACCGGGCGGCTGAAAGGTGTCAGCGGTTCCGGCCCGGTCACACTGCGGGGGGACCGCTGGGTGCTCGCCGGCCAGAGCGATAGTGAGGTCAGCCAGGCCGCGACCGGGATCGCTTTCTGGCGCGGCTTCGAGCTCACCACGCCTTGACGGCACTCGCCGCGCGCGGGTGTAACGGGCCGGCGGAGCATTTGCGCACCGCACGTCGCCACCGCGTCCCGGTGTGCCACCTGCCACGGGCTTCCCGTGCGTTGCCAGCCTCAGCGCCTATTGGTTCTTGTTGCTACACTGGCGAGAAAGCCGCCGCTCAGACCGGAAACCCGCGATGCGTACACCGCCGGCGGGACGAGAGCCGGGCGCCCCGTGGTGGGTCGCGAGGCATGACATGGAGAGAGGAGGATAGATGATGCACTTTCGACGGATGATCTCTGCGGGCCTGGTCCTGCTTGCTACCCTCGCCTGTGCCGCGGCGCCCGCAGCCGAGCGTCCCAACATCCTGGTCATCTGGGGTGATGACATCGGTCGTGCGAACATCAGTACCTACACTCACGGGCTGGTCGGATACAGGACGCCCAACATCGATCGCATCGCCAGGGAAGGCATGATGTTCACCGACTACTACGGCGAGCAGTCGTGTACAGCAGGGCGCTCTTCGTTCATCACCGGTCAGAGCGTGTTCCGCACGGGATTGAGCAAGGTCGGGTTTCCGGGCGCCGACCTCGGCATGCGAACGGAGGATCCCACGATCGCATCGCTGCTGAAGCCGCTCGGCTATGCCACCGGGCAGTTTGGAAAGAATCATCTCGGCGACAAGGACGAGCATCTGCCGACGAATCATGGCTTCGACGAGTTCTTCGGCAATCTCTACCACCTGAATGCCGAAGAGGAGCCCGAGCTCCCCGACTATCCGAAGGATCCTGAGTTCCGCAAGCGCTTTGGCCCGCGCGGGGTGATTCGCTCGTCTGCCGGCGGCACGATCGAGGACACTGGCCCCCTGACCAGGAAGCGCATGGAGACCATCGATGACGAGACCCTGGCGGCGGCGCTCGACTTCATCGATAACGCCCAGGAGAACGGCAAGCCGTTCTTCGTGTGGTGGAACGGCACGCGCATGCACTTCCGCACCCATGTGAAGCCGGAGCTACGCGGGATCTCGGGGCAGGACGAGTATGCCGACGGCATGGTCGAGCACGACATGCACGTGGGCAAGCTGCTGGCCAAGCTCGACGAGCTGGGCATCGCGGACAACACCATCGTGGTGTACTCGACCGATAACGGCGTGCACATGAACACCTGGCCGGATGCGGGCATGACGCCGTTTCGGGGAGAGAAGAACACGAACTGGGAAGGCGGCTGGCGCGTCCCGGCGATGGTGCGCTGGCCGGGCAGGATTGCCTCCGGCTCGGTCTCCAACGAGATCATGCATCACATGGACTGGCTGCCGACGCTGATCGCGGCAGCCGGTAACGGGAGCGTGAAGGAGGACCTGCTCGAGGGCGGGGTGGAAGCCATCGGGCGCAGGTACCACGTGCACCTCGACGGCTACAACTTCCTTCCCTATTTGACCGGCGAAGCGAAGAAGGGACCGCGCGACGAGATCTGGTACTTCTCGGATGACGGCGATCTGACCGCCATGCGGTTTCGTGACTGGAAGCTGATCTTCATGGAGCAGCGCCAGGAGGCGACGCTGAAGGCCTGGTTCGAGCCGTTCGTGCCCCTGCGTGCACCGTTGCTGTTCAACCTGAGGCGGGATCCCTACGAGCGCGCGTCGATCACCTCGAACACCTACTGGGACTGGTACATCGACCACGCGTTCTTCCTGGTGCCTGCCCAGGCCTACGTGGGGAAGTTCCTCGAGACCTTCAAGGAGTTCCCGCCACGCCAGAAGGCAGCGAGCTTCACCATCGACCAGGTGCTGGAGATGCTGCAGACCTCGGCAGGCTCGAAGTAGCCGAATCAAGTGACGGGCCGGCCGGTCGGCATGAGGTCGGTAAGGCGGCGGGCGGGATGTCGCTGCCGCGCGGCGCCCAAAGCGCGTTGCCCTCGAGTCGCGGTTCTCCGCGCATGATCGGCTGAGGGGCTCCGCCGGGCGGCGGCGCTTCGAGCGGCTCCGCATGGCCAGCCTTGCGGCCCTGATGCTGATCAGCGTCGGTCAGCGCGCGGCGGGCACGGAGCCGAGAGCCGACTTCGTGTCCGACCGGATCTGCGCCGGGTGCCATCAGTCGGCGTTCGAGGCGTGGCGCGGCTCCCACCACGACCAGGCCATGCAGGTCGCGAGTGAGAACACGGTCCTCGGCGACTTCGACGACAGCCGCTTCGAGCAGTTCGGCGAGATCACCCGCTTCTTTCGCTGCGAGGGCGCTTACCTCTTCAACACCAGGGCCGCGGACGGGACGCGGCGGGACTACCGCGCGCGGTACACCTTCGGTGTCGATCCGCTGCAGCAGTACCTGCTCGAGGTCGGAGGTGGCCGGCTCCAGGCCCTCACCATCGCCTGGGACGGACGCCGGAATCGTTGGTACAGCCTGTATCCGGACGGGCCCATCGAGCCGGGGGATGCGCTTCACTGGACGGGCGTCTACCAGAACTGGAACGCGATGTGCGGGGAGTGCCACTCGACCAACGTGGACGAAGGCCGCGATCTCCGGAGCGACACCTTCGATACGACCTGGAGCGAGGTCGACGTGGGCTGCCAGGCCTGCCACGGGCCGGGCGGCGCGCACGTGGCATGGGCGTGGGTTCCTCGAAGGCTATCCCGGGTGCCCGGGCGAGGCCGGGTCGCAGGCGTGGACGCCCCCGATGGGGCTCAGCAGGCGGCGGCGGTCACCAGGTGAAGTCGACGGCCAGGAACGAGCCGCTCATCGCCGTGTCAACGTCGACCCGGTCGCGGTCGAACTCGAGGTCTACGTGCCGGTAGCCGACGCCTCGCCGGCCCGATAGCCCACGTGGCCCACCGGCTCCCACTGCAGCTCGGAGCCGACGCCGAACCCGCCCACCTCGGCGAGCCCGGAGACGGACCATCGCTCGCCGAGGTCGTACTCTGCACGCGCTCCGAGGATGGGATCGACGAAAGTCGTGGTGCGCGAGACGGCGGGCAGGCGCCGGAAATCGAGGCTGGTCTTCAGCGACCACAGCCGGGCTCCGGCGAATCCGTCGACCCGCGCGGTGCCGGTGTCGGCGAGACGGTAGGCGACCGCGGCACCGGCCATCACGCCCTCGAGCTCGGTGTCGATGCGCACGCGGCTGCCCAGGAACGTCGCCTCGTCGGACAGCGCCAGGTAGTTGAACTCGAACAGCAGGCCCCAGTCGCCCTTGCGCGCTTCGCCGGTCGCCAGGAAGGCGAAGTCGAGCACGTCCAGGACGTCGGTGTCCGAGCTCACCTGCGGAGAGGTGCCGATGCCCGCATCGAGGGAGAGCGACGGCAGCCAGACGTACGGCGTGAAGCGGAAGCTCCAGTCGTCGCCGGCGGCAGATGATTGCGGCGCCGCGCCTATTCCGAGCGCGAGAACCAATACAGCTAACGGGTGTTTCATCAGAGTTCTCTCTATCGCGGATCGGGCAGGTGGGTGGGTGTGCTGTCATCGCAGTATCGCACCGCACTGGCCTTCCTCAAAACGCGGATGCCCGCTCGATGCACCAGAACGCGGCAACACTTCCGATGCCGTAAGCCGGGGCGCGTAAGCCGGACCTTCTGCCCAGCTACTCGTCCGATGCCCGCCTCACCATCATGTCGTCGACAGTCCGGATCAAGCTGACGAGCTTCTGTCCCCTGCCCGGGCCTCGCCCGATACCCACGACGATGTAACGCGGCTTGCGATCTGGGTGCACGACCAGCGCGCTGTCGGAATGGAAGTCCCGCCAGGTCCCGGACTTGCGGTACAGCGCGGCGTCAGTGTCCTTCAACCCCTTTACGAACTTGTGCGCAATGCCCGGCTCTCCGAACATCTCTCTCAGCAGCGGCAGATGCTTGTGATCGATGAGGGTGCCATTCAGGGCACCGTAGTAGAAGCGGGCCGCAGCGAGCGCGGTCGCGCCGTGAGAGAGCCCGTGCAGAGGGTCCCTCTTCACGGCCTTGCCCTTCCCGTATGGCTTTCCGACCCACAGGCCACCCCCATGGGCCGGGTCGTATAGCGCCCCGTGCGCTGGATCCTGCAGGATCTCCGCGAGACGCAATATGCCGACCTTCTCGAGCACCGCGGTTGCGTCGCGGTTCGAGGATTTCTTGATCATCCCGATGAGCTGTCGCTTCGTCTCGTCGTCGAGCGTCATGCGGCCTGCGTCGATCTCGACGAACGCCCCGAGAGCAATCGCGATCTTGGGCAAGCTCGCGGCGTACATCATCAGATCGGGGTTGTACCAGGCTACCCTCGGGGTCTCCAGCTCGGCCACGTCGACCAGCACTGCGCCCGCGTTCTTGTTTTCGACCAACACCCGGAGCTCTGGCCGGGAAAGCACCTTGGCGTCCAGTTCGCGCTGAAGGGTCGGATCATGGCAGTCGCGCAGCGAAGGGTAGCTCTGCGCTTGCGCGCCAGCGAATGAAAGCCCGCACAGCAGCACCACACCGAGCCAGCAGAACGGCACGCGCGCGACGGGACGGCGGGAAGTGCAGGCTGACATCCAGAATCGAGTCTCCGCCTGACCGCGACGACGCGACCGGGCCCTGAAGACGTTGCCGGTCATACCGAAACCCTCCTGCCTGGAGATTCCACGTCGCCACCGCCACGTCGGAGGTGGTATTCACCTGTGTTCGCGTGCGGTGCGGGATGGATTCACCACGCCCGATGGTATCAAGTCAATCGATAGCCAGAAACCTACGCCAAGCGATCTCCCCATGGCTCATCCCGGGCTTGGAACAGACGAACCGTGCCTGTGCGTTCGCCGCTCGCGGGGTGCCCGTTGGCGGAATCGGGAGAATGGATCTGGCCCCCCGGAGATGGCTGGCGCGGTCGGACGAAAGTCCGTGCCCACAACCGTGCGTGAAGATCGGGGCGACGGACACCCGCGGGTGGGCAAGCGGTTTGCGGTAATCGGATAGACGGGCGGAGACAGTTGCCGGGTCAGGGGTTACGCTCTCCAGCAGGCAGGGGGTCGGTCGAAGCTCGCAGACCCAAAGAAGGGGCGCGCCGCGCAGGGCCCGCCGCCGCATCAGAGCAGTGTGGGTGGCCTCGCATGATCCAGTTCCCGGTACGCACCCATGTTGTAACCGTGCATGCGGCGTTCACGCCCGCTTCGGGTGCGGCGGCATCTGCCGAGAGCCCCTTCGGTGACAGGGACGGGTCACATTCCCGAACCGGCTTCGCTATCCTGTAGCCGTGTAGGCAGCCGGGGGACCGGACGAGATGATCTCCGTAACGACGCGATCCCGCTCCACCTCCCGGGCGTGCCGGGTGCTGGGGGCAGTCCTGTTCGCCGCGGCGCTCGTCGCCGGAACGCCGGTCCGCGCTCAGGATCCGGCTGCGGACCCGGCCGAACGACCGGGCATGGATCCCTTCGCCGACGTGCTGGTGCGCCGGGTCGCGGCTTACCTGGGCGCTGCGGGTCGCTTCCAGGTGAACGCGGAAGTCACCAGCGAGCAGCTGCTCGACAGTGGCCACAAGATCCAGCTCCATCGCACCGTCTCGGTGCGCGTGCGTCGTCCCGACCGCCTGCTGGCGGAGGTGGATGCCGACCGGCGCCATCTGCGCTTTCACTACGACGGCGAGACACTCGCAATCCAGGCTCTGGAACGCAACGAGTATGCGGTCGTGGACGCCCCCGGTACCATTGACGAGATGCTGGATGCGGTGAAGGCGCGCCTGGACGTGAGCATGCCGCTGGTGGATCTGCTGGTCTCGGACATCCACGCGAACTTCGAGCGCAGCGTCACCAGTGCCAGCTACGTCGGGCTGCACAAGCTTGGCGGCGTGCTGCACCACCACTTGCTGCTGTCCAATGAGAACGTGGATTACCAGATCTGGATCCGCGACGGGGCCGACCCGCTGCCCGCGCGGATCGTCATCACCCATCCCCACGAGGCGGGTGTGCCGCAGGAGACCGCGGTGATCACCGGTTGGGAGTTCGCCCCGCAGGTGCCGAACGTGGTGTTCGAGTTCGATCCACCGGCGGATGCCGACCGGCTGGAGCTCGAGCCGTGGAGCGGTGACGGCGAAGCGGCGGAGACGGGCTCGTGATCGCCCGGTCGGTGCGGATGCTCCGGCGCGGGGTCGGCCACGGCGCCGTTGCGCTTGCCTGCGTGATCCTGTTCGGCGCCACGGCGGTGGTGCTGCGCGTGCCCATACTGCATTACACAGGCCACGACCTGTTCGGCGCGGGCCA
>CBDUAS010000084.1:0-9566 GCA_965365185.1 uncultured bacterium
GGGCGCAGAGCCGATGGCGTTCGTCGACCCCGAGATCGAGGGCGACGCCATGCCGATCTACCGCGGCGAAGCCATGGTGCAGGCATCGCGTACCGCACGAAGGGCCTGAGCTCCTCGGTCCATGACGATGGGTCCAGAGACCCTCAGTGGCTCAGCGCGAAATTCCGGAGATCCTCAGCGCCTCACCGCGTTCCACAAGGGGATCGCGACGAGAACCCCCAGCACCACGGCGACCACGTTCATGCCGACGTCGCTCCAGTCGAAGTAGCGGCGGGGCCAGACGATCTGTAACAGCTCGTCTGCCAGGCCCACCGTCGAGCCCAGGAGCACAGCCGCGGCGGCGGGCTGAAGCGGCGCTTGATTCCCGGGCGCAGCGGATGGGTTCTTCGCGCCGCGGTCGCGCGCGAAGCCGACGTACAGGATCACCGCCAGCACGCCGTAGCCGAGGTAATGGAGTCGCTCCTGCGGATAGCGCGCGGTGAGGGTGCCGGCCCCGTACAGCACCAGGGCGACCGCGACCCACGCGCGCTCGCCGGGCGAGCAGCGCCCCCACAGCCTCCAGCCGGCCGCGACGACGATGAAAGCACCCGCGCCGACGATCAGGTAGGCGACCACCTCGAGCGCGTCCTCACCCCACAGGGCCTTGAACCCGTCGATGCCGTAGCCCATCACCGACTGGGTGAGCAGGAGCGAAACAGTGTAGGCGGCCGCCGCGAGCCAGTAGCGGCGCGACGAAACATCCGCGAGCGGGGCGCTCAGGGCCATTGCTCCGACGTTTGCGGCGGAGGTGGGCTGGTGCAGATCTTCGGTGCGACTTCCTCTTCCACGATCTGCCGCGGCCGAAACACGACCACCTTGCCGCCGGCAAACAAGACGTAACGATCGCCGTAGTCCCAGCGATCCTCGCCCTCGGGCCCGACCCTCGACTGTGGCTCTCCCCAGGCCGCCCGCACGTGCTCCGGCGTCATGCCTTGGCGCACCTCGCCGGCCAGCACCCGTCCCTTGTCCTCTGCGGACCATCCGGAGATGACCACCTGCGGCCACACTCTCTGGACCTCGTCCACCGGCCGCGTGGTGACGGCAATTGGGGTGCGGGTGTGCAGCAGATCACCCTCGAAGCTGCTCGCGGTGATGCGATACAGCAGCACGGAAGAAGCCGGTGGCTCCGGGTCCCAGGAAGCGGGACGCAGGGAGATACGATCAAGAATGACGGAACCACGTTGCTCGACCGCCAGCGTCCGGTCGAGGGGAAGAAGTCGCACGGTGAGCGTTTCGGCGTCTTCGGGCACCTCGAACGGGTGCTCGAAGCGGCGGGGCGTCTCGCTTGCGGTGAACGAAGTGGCCACCGGTGGCACCTCCCGGCCGTCGGCGAATCCCACCTCGACGTCGACGCCGAAGGTGGCCGCCGCCTGAGACCGTGGCGCGTTGCGGGCAACGACGTCGACAACCATTGCCCTGCCGCGCAGCCGATGGATCAGCTCCGGCCCGAGTCGTTGCTCGATGTAAACGGCCTGACGACCATCGTTGTCGTCGAGCAACACCCCGCCCTGCCGGGAGGGCGGATCGACGCGCTGTGGAACCCGCGTCTCGGGGGGTGCCGGCGGCACCACATCGAGGATCGCCTGCGGTGCCGCGGCGAGATCGTAAGGTCCGAAGTCGGGAACCGCGGCGGCGCCGCGACCGGGCGCCGCGGGCGGCGGTGCGATCGCGATGCTGCCGGCGAGCTCGTTGGACGGATCGAGCGCGCCGACGAGCTCCCAGCAATGAAGCTTCGGGCCGCCGGCGAGCGGCGGCGCCCCCTCATCCGGCCGAAACAGGCCGTTCCCGAGCACGCTCAAGGTTTCACCGAGCAAACGGACCGGCTGCGCGATCAGCCAGTCGCTGCCGTCGAAGCGGAAGAGCACCGGCACCATCTCGGGCACGAAAAGCTGCCCGGGAAGCGGATCCTCCGGCCATACCGCAATGGCGTCCGGGCCGCCCAGCAGGGCGATGAGCTCGCGCACCTCGTCTTCCCGCGGGGCGCGGGCGCTGACGCCGACGACGTCGTCGTAACGTGCGTTGTGACCCAACTCGAGGACACCTACAGGCTCCCACCACGGAGATTCGTCATCGCCGCGCCGCCCTTCCGCTGCGGCGACCGACACGCTCGCCCGGCGGTCGGCGAGCAATGCCCCGCGATGGCCGTGCGCGGCAAACTGACGAGCGTCGAACGGAACCAGGTAGGTGTCGCTGCGGCGCACCAGACGGTCGGGATCACGGACGGTGAACCAGGCGCGGCCGAACGCGTCCTCGGTTTCTCCCACGTATTCGAGCACCGTGCCGGCGGGCAGCGCCGTGACGATCGGACCATCCGTCGACGGCTCGGCGTAGAGCTCCGCGAACTCCAACAACACCGCCCGGCGCTGGTCTTTCGTCGCGTAGATCTCCCCTGGCGGCGACACCTGCGCCACGACGCCGGTGACGAGTGCGAGGATCAGCGGTATTTCAAACCAGCGAGCCACCGGGCTCTACCTCCACGACCTCCACGTCGACGCCACGGGCCGCACATTCGTCACGCAGCGCGGCGGGCGTGCCGGTAAGAACCGGGAACGTCCCGTAGTGGATGGGAACGACGACACCGACCCCCAACAGCTCGCACGCTTTGGCGGCTTCGCGTGGGCCCATGGTGAACAGGTCTCCGACGGGAAGTAGCGCCGCATCCGGCCGGTAGAGCTCGGCGATCAGCGCCATGTCCGAAAACACGGCGGTGTCGCCGGCACAGTAGAGGCGCTTGCCGCTCTCGAACTCGATGACGAAACCGCAGGGCTCTCCACCGTAGACGATGCCGGACTCGTCGACGATTCCGGAGGAATGAAAGGCGTGCACCATGGTAATCCGCAGCCCGGCCACCTCCTGCGTTCCTCCCTTGTTCATCTGCCGCACGGCTGCTTCCGGGATCCCCTTGCCTTTCAACCACTCGCCGATCTCCCAGTTGCAGACCACGGCGTCGGGCCGATGCTGCTCGAAAGCGTGGATCGTGTCGGCGATGTGATCGAAGTGCCCGTGTGTCAACAGAATGGCGTCGAGACGCTCGATGGGCTGGAAGCCCTGCGGGCACGACGGATTGTCCATGCCGCCCTGCGGCCGGTCCGGGACCCATATCCAGGGGTCGAGCAACAGGTGAACACCGGAGTCGGTGCTGATCAGAAACGTCGAGTGACCGTAGTACGTGAGCCGAGCCCCGAGGTTGATGGACATGGCCGATCCTTCCTCCTTGTCTCGTCGAAAATCAGCTACCGATCGGCAGCGCAACGATGCGGGCCTCGGCAATGTCTTCGCCGTCGTGGCGGACCTGCACGGTGGCACCGCTTTCGGATTCCGCTCGTCGCGCGTAGGCGAGGGCAACCGGTCCGCGTCGCGGAGACTCGGCGGCCGACGTCACGCGGCCGACCTCTCGTCCCGACGATACCAAGTCCGCGCCAACGGGCAACGGCGCGTCCGCGAGCAGACCGCTGAGCAAGCGGTTGACCTGACCGCGGTAGTGAATGCGAGCAACCGTCTCCTGGCCCAGATAGCAGCCTTTCTCGTAGTCGATGGCGTCATCGAGCCGTGCTTCTTGAGGGAACTCTTCCCCGGTGATCTCGGCGCCGAATCGCGGCACGCCGGCCTCGATGCGCAGCGCCTCGGCGGCCGTCCATCCCAGCCACTGCGGAACGGCGGACTCGCCGGCGCCCGCTGCGGCCGCAACGTCGGTGCCGCCGCCGATCATGTGCTCGTCATCCCCGCGAGTTCCATCGCCGGTGGCCCTCGCCTGACCGAGGGCGTTCCAGACTTCCGACGCCGAAGCTTTCGGGACGTGCAACTCGACGCCCGGGGCACCGAGATCCGGGGTCCGGGCGACGCGCACTTCGACGCCGGCCAGGGAAGCTCGCAGGTGAGCCCGCGGCGATGCGTCCGGGACCGGCAGACCCCGCGCCGCGATCAGCCGATCGGCGGCCGGGCCGATCACGGCAAGAACGCAGCAATCCGGCCGCAAGTCCTCGAATTGCACGTCGGCGGCGAGAACATACTTGACCAGGTCGGAAAGGGCGGCGTCGACGAAACCCGGATCGCAACCCACGATCGTGGCGTCGTCCTCGGCCCACAGGTCCAGTGAGCCGCGGACATGCCCCTTGGTATCGAGGAACAGGGCGTGTTGACCGCTTCCCGGCGCCAGCGACTCGATGTCGCTGGTGAGTAACCCGTGCAGCAGCCTGCGATGGTCGGCGCCCCGAACACGAATCAGCGCCCGCCGCGGCCGATGGCTCAGAGCCGCGGATTCGCGAGCCGCCCGGTACTCGGCCGCCGGGTCGCCGAAATGAAGCGGTACGGTGATTCCGACCGCCTCGGTGCGCTCGACTGCCCGTTCGTTCAGCGTCGCGACCAGGCTCATGAATCGGCGCCGCCGGCCACCCGTTCGTCGAGGACGATCACCACATTGTCGTCGCCGGCCACCACCGGAGACACCTGACCTGCAAGATCTCCGTCCGTAGAGGTGAAGGCGTCCCCATCCTGATCCACCCGGACGGTGATGCTCATCTCACCGATCAACGGTGTGTTCTCGATCATCGAATCGCGCTCGGTGATCTCGAACGCGTACGGGAACGGCGGGGTAGGAAGCTGCTTGACGGCGAGCGGTGCCCCCCCTTCGCGCCCGGCAACACGCACGATGAGGTAGAGGATGGAATCCGACGGCACGGAAGAGGCGAGGTCCGGCGCCACCTCGATGACCCCGGCGATGCGCGTCGCGATCTCCTCCACCGGACCGCCGACATCGGGGCTCACGGGTTGCGGCGGCGGCGGCGGCGGGATCGACTCCGCCTCGTCGCGGCTGATCCGTTCGACGTTTCGTTGCACACAGGCGGTCCCTGCCAGGGATGCGACGATGACACATCCGATCGTCAAAATGCGACGGAATCTCGAGGTCCACAAGGTCGTCAGCCTCCGGGGCCGTCAGTTGGGGGCGGCGGCGAGATGCCGGACACGCTCGAGATGCTCGCGCAGCAGCGAGCCCTCCTCGCTATCGGGATCGTCGGTTTGTTCCGCCGCCTCATCGGAGTCGAGGTACGCCGCCAGGTCGGCCCATGCCTTACCGTAGATCTGCAGGCGGGCGTAGAGCAAACCGCGATCGCGCCGCATCCTGGGCGTGTCGCCGACGATGACAGCCAAACGCTCGAGAACGGACAGCGCTCGTCCGTAGTTCTCGTTCTCGAGATAGATGAGACGCAGGTTGTTGAGCATGCGTACGAGAATCTGCTTCGGCCCGGCAGCCACAAGGTCCTCCGGCGCGAGTCGGGCATCGTCGCCCTGAGTGTGCCGCAATCGGTCTTCGCACGCTTCCGCGGTCAGCAACATACCGTCACAGAACGGATCCACGAGCAAGGGCTCGCTTCCGTGCAGCAGGCGGACGACGAAGTGCCCCGGCATGTTGACGCCCTCGATCGGGATCCCGGCACGTTGCGCCACCTCGATCCACACCACCGAAAGGCTGATCGGAATACCGACGCGGCGGTCCAGCACCTCGTTGAGGAAGGAATTGCGCGGATCGTAGTAGTCGTGCGGGTTTCCGCCGAAGTTCTGCTCCTCGACCAGCACGGCCCGCAACGCGTCGTGGGCCGCGTAACTTCCGGGTCGCCTCCCCCAGGCGGTGCGCACGCGATCCGCAAGGCTCTCGATACGGCCGAGGTAGACCTGCGGATCGAGCTCCGGATACTCCTCCGCCGCCAACCACAACGCGGCGGCCGCCAGGTCGACGCCAGCGTCCGGGGCGGCGACACAGGCCGCGAAGCGCTCGCGGCAGCGGAGCCGCGAGCGCGCGTGGGCGGGTCTGGTGGTCTCGTCGATCATGAATCAAGAGTCTAGCAGGAGCACGGCGTCGCGCTGATGCCGGCGAGGCAGCGAAAAGCCCCGCGACCAAGAACAGTCAAAGGCGGCCGCTGCAGCGACTCCTCAGGTGCCTGCACCGGCGATCAGCGAACGGTAAACATCGACGTAGCGATCGATCACCACATCCCAGCCGAAGGTCTCCTCACAGCGTCGTCGGCCCGCCTGGCCGAATGCACGGGCATCGACCGCGCCGGTGCGAGCCAGGGCCTCGCTCAACGCGTCGACGTCTCCGGGGGGCACGAGGAACCCGCTCTCTCCGTCCACGACCTTGTCCGGTAGCCCACCGGCGGCGGAGGCGATCACCGGGAGCCCGTGCGCCATGGCCTCGAGGGTGACGATGCTCGAGCCCTCGTAGAGCGTCGGGTGGACGAACCAGTCCGCGACCGCCGCCAGGCTGTGCAGGTCGCGGTCGGTGAGCCGCCCGGTGAGTGTCGTTTGCTCGGCGATACCGGCAGCCCGGGCGGCGCCCTCGTTCGACGAGCGGAGGGGGCCTTCGCCCACCACCACCCAGGCCCAGCCTCGTGGAAGCCGGCCCGCTGCCCGGCCCAACGCGGCCGCAAGCAGCTCGAATCCCTTGTTTGCTTCGAGCCTACCGACCGACAGGAACAGCGGTCCGGCGTCGTGGATCCCCTGCTCCTCCAGCAAGCGCCGGCCGCGCCCTGCATCGGCCAGGGCCCGACAAGCCTCGGGGTCGACCGCGTTCGGAATCATCACCTGTCCGCCGGCAGGGATTCCCAGGTGCCTTTCGACCATCGGCTGCAAGGCTCGGTCCGTCGCGATGACCACGTCAGCGGCCGCGGCCGCGCGCCGCATGCGCCGCCGAAACGGCGCATACGCGAGACGTTTGAGACCGGCCGGAACCTCGAACTCTTCCAGCCCTTCGACGGAAACCACCAGCGGCGCGCCGGCATCGACGTGCACGAAGCCCCAGGCGGCCAGGCCGTGGGCGTGAACCACAGTCGGTGGCCGATCGCGCGAATCACGCACCCAGCGAGCAACACGGCGCGACCACATCGGGTAGTTGGTGATGCGGTCGAGCACGACGGTGCCGGTGCGGTCGCCGATCGGCAGCCACCTGCCCGGTACCCAGTTCAGAACCACCCCCGGCGGCATCGCCGCCGCCGCCGCCATCGCACGCTCCAGCTTCTGCGGCGTCTCGGTAAACAGCTCGACCCGCACGCCCGAGCGCGGCAGGCGGGAGGCCAGGTCGAAGACCTTGCGTTCCATGCCCCCCGGGCCGTGCGCCGGATGCACGCGTCGCGACACCATCACCACGCTCAAGTCCGCGTCGCTGCCCTCGCCGCGCTGGATTGTCGGAACGCTCATCGGATGGATCCGTCGTTCGTCGGCGACTCCACCCGCCGGCTCGACCCATCCCGCCGGCCGCGCTCGATGGCAGCGTCGTAGATCCGCATCAGCCTCGGGTAGACCGCATCGGGAGAGAACTGCCGTCGAGCGAGGCGCGCCGCAGCGGTGCCGATCTCGGCTGCGCGACCGGGACGAGCCAGCTCCGCGAGGGCCTGCTGCAGATCATGGGCGTCGTCGACCACGAAGGAGTCGACGCCCGATTCGAGGTGCTCCGGGTTCCCGCCGCTGCGCCACGAGATGACCGGCGTTCCCAGCGCCATGGCCTCGAGCAGCAGACGAGACAGGGGTTCGTTCCACGCGCTCGGAAGCAGGAAAGCATGCGCCTTGGAAATCGCTCGCAGCAAGGATGCGTGCGGCACCCATCCGGGCATGAAGACATCGAACGACAGCTCGTCCCCCCGCCGACGAAGCCGGTCCCGCTCGGGGCCGTCCCCGGCGATGAGTAGCGGAAGTTTGCATCCGGCGTCCGCAAGCGCGGTCAGCATGCGATCGAAACCCTTGGTGACCACGAGTTTGCCGGCGGCGGCCAGGAACTCGCCCTCGAAAGGCAGGTCGAGCGGCGCCGCCGAACGTGCCGTCTCCGCCGTCTGCGTGACGTCGACCATGTTCGGCAACACTTCGTAAGCGGCCGCTGGCGCCTCGGGCTCGATTCGCCGCCGCACCCAGTTGCTGACCGTGACGGTGCGCCCGGCCGACTCGATGCCCCGGCTGCGTGCCGCGAGCCGCCGCCGTGCCCACGGCACCATCAATCGCGCCACCGGTGCGGGCCAGCCCTGGTACTCGCGCAGACAGCCGGTCAGGTCGGCGGTGGAGCAACCGGGGCACTCGACGCCGTTCCAGAACGAAGTCCCGTGCACGCAAACGGGCCAGTAGTCGCGTACCGTGACGACGGAAGCGCGACCACATCCCGCTGCGGCGGCGACCGCCGGGGGGCCGCTGTGCAGGTGCTGTGCATGGAGCAGGTCGACGCCGGCATCGGCCTGCAGCCGGGCCTCGAGATAGCCCTGCACCGCGTCGTGGGCGAAATCGCGCCGGCCCAGTCGACGAAACGGGTTACGTCGCTGGCTGCGAACGCCGATCTCGACGACGCGGATGCCCTCGAAGACACGCTGCGTCATCCCGGCGACGGACGGATCGAGGCTGACCACCTCCAGCGGGTGTCCGCGGGCAACAAGAGCCTGTGCCAGCGCGTGCGTCGACCAGCCGCTGCCGCCGCAACCTGGCGGATACACGTCGGTGACCAGCAAGACCGAGAGCTTCGCCCTGGATGGCGGACGCTTGCGCCCCCGCGCATCGACGTCGACGTCCACCGCCGCGGTCATGGCTGCGTCTGGTAAAAAGACGACCGGTCGGTGACGAACCGCCAGGCGACCTCCGAAAGGCGGGGCGGTATCTCGAAGATCTGGTTGTACACGATCGTGCGCATTTCGACCGGCTGATCGCGCGGGATGAGCCCGGTTCCGTACTGGATGGCGAGGCCGAAGTTCCAGGCGACGAGAAAGACGATCCCGGCGACGGCGAGTCGGTGGGTCGGCTGCCGCAGGCCGTTGAGCGCCGCCGCCAGCCCCATGGCGAAGATCGGCGTGCAATTGACGAAGCGCCGGGCACCGAAGGAGGCCCCCGCCCACCAGGTGTCGTAAGAACCGATCACCCATACCTGGGCGGCAAACACGACGAACAACGCCAGCGCTACGCGGCGGTTGCGCTGCGCCACGGCCAGCAGACCGAGCACCCCGAAGAAGGTTATCGGCGACCACGAGAAGAGCCCGTGGAAGCCGGAGAAGAGCACCTCGAGACCATGGATCGGAAAGACGGAGAACTTCACCAGCACGACCTCAGAGGGCCCGAACGTACCGTGCGTGATGCGGTAAACGGCGAGCTGCGGCGTCACGATCAGGAGCAGCGGTACGCCCATGGCCGCGTAGCCCGTCACTCGGGGCGATATCCGGTTCCACCAGGTGGACGCCAAACCGCGCGAGTCCAGAGCGCTCTCGACGCGCGCCACCCGGAACGCGTCCCGGGCCTCGCCGAGCTCGTCGATCAGCGGCGCGAGAAGAAACACGCCGTTGAGCTCCCGCACGATGATCATCAGCCCGGCGCTCGCCCCCAACGCTGCCCACTCCCACATCTGCCGCTCGTCGCGGGTATGCAGCCAGACGAAGACGAAGAGGGACACCGCAAACAGCGAGTTCGCATGGCCCATCGGCGGCGTGATGTAGAGGTAAAAGACCACCGGCGTGGCGAACCACATGCCGACCATGGCGGCGGTGGAGGAGGCGGTGTCGGCGAATTCG
>CBDUAS010000085.1:0-9549 GCA_965365185.1 uncultured bacterium
TCAAGGTCACCGCCGCGGGCCCCTATTTTGTCACCGGTGGTATCGAGCTGCCGGACGCGGAGTGGGGAGAGGGCGCTTCGCGCGAGCATTACGCGTTGTGTCGCTGCGGTCACTCGAAGAACAAGCCGTTTTGCGACGGCACCCACTGGTACGTCGACTTCGACGACCCCGGACTCGACACCACCGCCGAAGAGCCCGAGGAGAAGGGCGGCGACAGCGAGACGGTATGGCACAAGGTCGCCGGGCTGAACGAGCTGCCGGAAGGTCGTGTGACGACCGTCTCCGCCGGCAGTGCGTCCATCGCGCTGACGCACGTGGACGGTACCTACGCTGCGCTCGACAACCGTTGCCCGCACCAGGGGGGGCCGCTCGGCGAAGGAAGCATCGAAGACGGCTGCCTGCGCTGCCCGTGGCACGGATGGGGATTCGACCCGATCAGCGGCGAGGGTCGTGAAAGCAGCGTGCGCAGCTACGAGGTGGAGGAGCGCGACGATGGCATCTACGTGGCCGTCGAGGAGGTCGTCGAGAAGGGGCGCACGGTGGCCGACCTGATGATCGAGACCATGGTCAACTGGGGCGTCACGCACGTGTTCGGCATGGTGGGTCACTCGAACCTGGGCGTGGCGGAGGCCGTCCGCCGGCAGGAATCCGACGGCAATCTCACCTACATCGGCATCCGTCACGAGGGCGCCGCCGCGTTCGCGTGCTCCGGATTCGCCAAGGTAACAGGCCGGCCCGCCGCCTGCCTGGCGATCGCCGGCCCGGGGGCGACCAACCTGCTCACCGGCCTGTGGGACGCGCGCGTCGACCGCGCCCCGGTGCTGGCGCTCACCGGCCAGGTGAACACCCAGGTGCTCGGCCCGGGCGCCTTCCAGGAGATCGACCTTGCCTCCGCGTTCGACGCCGTCACCGCCTTCTCGCAGACGGTGTTGCCGAACAGCAACCACGCCGAGCTCATGTCTCTGGCCCTGAAGCACGCGATCGTCGAGCGCAATGTCGGGCACCTGATCTTTCCCGACGAGGTCCAGACTCTCGAGCCCGACGATGACGCCGAGGTCGCGGGCCCTGCGGGTCGCATCGGGCCGGTCGAGATCACCCCTCCGGACGAAGCGCTGGAGGCCGCCATGGACAGGATCCGCGACGCCGAACGCCCGGCGATCATTGCCGGGTACGGCGCCCGGCAAGACATGGACGCCGTCATCAACCTGGCGGAGAGGCTGCGAGCCCCGGTGCTGACGACGTTCAAGGCCAAGGGCCAGATCGCCGACAGCCACGAGCTGGCCGCCGGCGTGTTGGGACGCAGCGGCACGCCGATCGCCAGCGGCCTGATGAACGAGGCCGACCTGTTGATCGTCTTCGGTGCATCGTTTTCGGACCACACGGGTATCGAGCGCCGCCAGCCCATCGTGCAGGTCGATTTCGACCGTATGGCGCTGGGCAAGTCGCACCCTGTCGAGGTGCCCGTCTGGGGCGAGATCGGTAAGACCGCCGGGTTACTCGTGGAGCGCTTGCCGGTCGATCTCGCAGCGATCGACCAGCGCCCCGAGATCGCCGAGCGCTGGAAGAAGTGGCGTGAAGAAAAGCAGAGCCGCGCGGCGGCAGGCAGCGAGCGGGGTCTCAACTCGGCGAAGATCTTCGCCGCCCTCACCCGGACGATCCCCGCGGACGCGGTCATCGCTGTGGACGTCGGCAACAACACCTACTCGTTCGGCCGCTACTTCGAGTGCGCCGGGCAGACCGTTCTCATGTCGGGATACCTGGGTTCGATCGGCTTCGGCTTTCCTGCGGCCATGGGCGCCTGGGCAGCGGCACCGGAGCGCGCCATCGTGGCGATCACCGGCGACGGCGGGTTCGGACAGTACATGGGTGAGCTCACCACGGCCGTCAAGTACGACATGAACATCACCCACGTGCTGCTGAACAACAGCGAGCTGGGCAAGATCTCCAAGGAGCAGCGCGCCGGCGGCTGGAAGGTCTGGCAGACTTCGCTACGGAATCCGAACTTCGCCGAGTTTGCCCGCAACTGCGGTGGCCACGGCCGCCGTGTCGAGGACGAAAGCCAGCTCGATGACGCGATCGTCGAGGCTCTGGAATACCACGGTCCGGCGCTGGTAGAGATCATCGCCGATCCTGAGCTCATCTAGCGAGCGCATCGCATCCGTACGCGGTTTGCTGACGCGACACGAACGGATTTCCCGCGAACAGACCATCAAGGAGGCCCCATGCAGATTCCGGACGAGGACTACGAGAGGATCGAGCGAGCAATTCACAGCGACCAGAGCCCGGTGGGGATCGACGCCCGCCGGACGCACGTGATGATCCTCTACAAGCTGGAACAGATCGAGGCGCGACTGCGCCGCCTCGAGAAGCGGACCGAAAGCCCCTGATTCACGCCGGGAAGTAAAAAAAAGCCCCGCGGTGACACCGCGGGGGACGGCAGGTGGGGGCCGGTGTGTCGTGTCACTGGTCGGCTCGGGACTCAGCCTCCCGTGGGTCTGTGTGATCGTGGCAGCACAGCCTCTTTCGGTCGGCCAGGAGGGCAACGGCTCTCGGCCCCCATCTACACAAAAAAGACGATAGCACAGTCGGATTAATCGGTCAAGGGGTGGCGGCCTGCTAGGCTTTATGGTCTCGGAGCTTCCGCTCCAGGAAAACCGGCGAACAATATGGAAGGATCCGGCGCGAGAAGACCCGGCCGGATGAGAACGACCGGCCGGTTTCCGCAGCCCGTTACGACGACCGACCTCGCCAAAAGGACGTAAGAACGCCATGAACTACCGCTCGCGACCCCGGTCGGCGGAGGCCTCGCGCCGCCTCGCCCTCATCCTCTCGATGTGTTTCCTGGTGCTCGGTTGCGAGTCGGGAACGCCCGCCACGTCGATGGCGCAGACTTCGGCGCCGAGTGCGCGCACGCCCGGCGCGGTGGCCGGGTCACAGGAGGTCCTCGCCATCGTCGAGGGCGAAGAGGTAACGCTCGCCGACTTGCAGGAGATCATCGGCGAACAGCTCGGCCAGATGGATTACGAGTACTTGAGCCGCCGCCATCGGGTGATCGACCAGGCCATGCGTCGGTACGTGCGCGACCAGCTCCTGGAGGCGGAGGCCGCCGAGCGCGGGGTCAGCATGGACGAGCTGCTCGAAGAGGTGGTTGCCGACAAGGCCGAAATCAGCGACGACGAGGTGAGGTTCTTTTACACGCAGAACCAGGCGCAATTGCAGGGCAGGCCGTTCGAGGTCATCGCTCCGCAAATCCGCACGTATCTGGAGGGCCAGGCACGCGATTCCGTACTCGAGGAGTTCGCCGCGGAGGTTGCCGAGGAGCGAGAGGTCGAGTACCTGTACGAACCGTTTCGCGTCGAGATCGACACGGCCGGAGCGCCCGCGATCGGGCCGGAGAACGCGCCGGTGACGCTGGTGGAGTTCTCCGACTTCGAGTGCCCCTACTGCCGCTCGTTCACGCCGACGCTGGAGCAGATCAAGGACGCCTACGCCGGCGAGGTCAGGATCGTCTTCATGCAGTTTCCGCTGCGCGAGATCCATCCGAACGCACAGAAGGCGGCCGAAGCATCGCTGTGCGCCTACGACCAGGGCAAGTTCTGGGAGGCCCACGACCTCTTCTTCGAGCAACAGGACAATCTCGATATCGACGGTCTCAAGGAGCTTGCCGGCGACCTCGGCCTGGACGCCGGTCGGTTCGCTTCCTGCCTCGACGGCGGCGACTACGCCGAGCGCGTCGATGCGGAGATGCGCGCCGGGGTCGCCGTAGGTGTTACCGGCACGCCGGCGGTCTTCGTCAACGGCCGCCCGTTACCCGGCGGGGCGGTGCCTTTCGAGATGGTTGCGGAGCTCATCGACGACGAGCTGCAGCGCATCAACCGCTGATTCGAGGCGCGGGAACGGCTCGGGGGTTCCCCAGGGGAATCCCGATTCCAGGCGAGTGGCACCCGGCGTCCACTGCCGCCTGAGCACGGCTGCTCACGAGCCTCCAGCGGCGTGCGCCCGTTGCCGGCTTCGGGTTGGCAAGCATCTTGCTCTCTTGTGCGGCGGAACCGACAGCCTGGAGTCGGTGGGTGCGCCTTGATCAGCACCCCCTTGCCGTGCTTTTCCTCACCCTGAAAGCACGCGCCTGGCGCACCCGCCGACCCCTCCCGCCGGTTCACCATGGGGATGCACCGTAGACGACGCCGAGCCGGCCGGAGGGACCAGTGAGTACCGTCGATTCCGAAGCACCTTCGATTGCGGACACCAAACCGGCTTCGTCCAACGGGCGCGGCGAGATCAATCGTTCCGAGCGCCGCAAGTATCCGCGCAGCGAGTCCTTCTACCCGGTCCGCATCCACGTCGAGCGATTCGGCGCCGAGGCTGCGCTACGGCACGGCATCCTGTTGAACGTCAGCCGCGGCGGCGCCCTGCTGAGCATCGACGGGTATCTGCCGCGCGACCAGCCTTGCCAGGTGGAGATTTACGGGGCCGCCGGCCGGGTGATCCCCCACCGGGTCTTCAGCCGCGTCATCGAGACGTCCATCGGACCGGGCGATGACTTTCGTCTGCGCGTCGAGTTCGCCAAACCGCTCGAGACCATCAAGCGGCCCGACGAGATCTGAAGAAAAAAGGCGGAGGGGGTGGGATTCGAACCCACGTCCCGGGTTTATACCCCGAGAACCCGATTTCGAGTCGGGCGCGTTACGGCCAGGCTTCGCTACCCCTCCGGAACCTTGAACGTCGTTCGAGTCGGCAAGCCGTGAGACCGCTCATCACTTGCCAGTTGCGTCGGCCCGGGCGCATCGTGCGAGCGTCTCCTTGGGCGCGAACCCGGAGATTTTAACAGGGGCGAGGATGCGCGGCACCCGCAAGGTCTTTGAATCACGTCGCGGTGGCGCTAGTGTGTCGCTGCTGAGACAGCAGGCTTTCGCACCATCAACCGCAGGGACTCGTCCCGGGGACCGACGAATCCGTTGGCGGAAGGCTCGAAGTACGCCGGTAATCTGCTCTTCGTCTGCGCCATCTGCAAGAGGATCCGCGACGATGAGGGCAACTGGTCCGCTCTCGACGAACGCTCGCGTCGTCCCGGCCAGCAGATCAGCCACGCCATCTGTCCCGAGTGCGGTGCCGAGCGGTATCCGCACTATCCCGAGCGACGCGCGCACCCGCGAGCTCTCGCCTCGTTGTCCGTCGCTGTGCGCGTGGCGCTCGACGACGGGATCTTCGTCGTCGCCGACGGCGTCACCGCGAACATCAGCCGCGGCGGCATGCTCGCCCTGTTCCCGGATCCCGGCGTGCTGGGCGAGCAGGCGGCGTGCACGGTGCGATTCAAGGATGCGAGCGGGAAGGTGGCACCCGAGCTCGTGGCCGGCCGGATTCTGAGGTCGGGCCCGCGCGGCCCGGACTTCGAGGTGGCGATCCGCTTCGACGTGCCGTTGGAGTCGTTGTCGGTGCCGATGCGGTAGGCAGGCCGGCGCCCCGTCCGCGTGCGTCCTGGCGGGCATCGGGCCGCCGCAGATCCGATGCAACGGCGGCGGTGATCGGGTCAGGCCGAGCGCAATCGATCGAGGCGGCCGGCAAACAGGTCGGCGACCGGCCGGGTGAGCTCGGAGCGCTCGAAGAGGATCTTCATCACGGCGGTGATCGGTGTTGCCAGCAACATGCCGACGACGCCCCAGATTGCCCCCCAGATCATCAGCGCCAGCAGGATGGTAACCGGGTGCAGGTCGAGCTCGTCGCCCATCACCTTGGGCTCGATCACGTTGCCGATGGTCATCTGCACCGAGCCCGGCAGAGCCAGCACCAGGTAGACGTGGAACCAGGAGGCATCGGGTGATACCAGCGCCATCGGCAGCGGCAGCAATGTCGCCACAATCGATCCGATGCTGGGGATGAAGTTGAGCAGGAACGCCATGAGCCCGAAGGCACCCGCCAGCCCGACGCCGAGCATGCTGAGAAGGGACCCCACCAGAACGCCGGTGATCGCCGAAAGGATGAACTTGAAGACGATGTAGCGCTTGACGCGGCTTTCGACCTCCGTCCACATCCCGCCGAGGGGTTGGCGGGTTGCCGATCCGCCGACGAGAAGGAACATCAAGAAGATGAGGACGATCGACCCCTGCGACACCAGCGTCACCACCGCGTTGGCGATGTTCACGGCGACCGTGCTGATCGCCTGCAGCGGCAGGCGGACGAACTCGTTCGGGTCGACACCGTACTGCTCCAGCGGAAAGCGCTCCAGCAACCCATCGACCAGCCCGCGCACCTGCGCCTGATAAACGTTGGCGTTGGCCGCCAGGCGGTTGGCCGAGGTGGTGATCAACACGCCGACCAGTCCGAGAAAGGCGACGGCGATCAACAGGGTGACCAGCGCGGCCAGCCATCGCGGCATGCGGAGCTTCTCGGTCTGCAGGTCGATCAGCGGCGAGAGCCCGAGGGCGATGAACAGAGAGAGCACGAACGGCACCATCACCGCCTGCAGCCACGCCAGGGCCGCCGCCACGGCGACCGTGGCGAGGGCGAACAGGCACACCGTTTGAATACGCTGGTCGGGCGACGGCGGGTTCATCGGCTGTCGTCGAACAACACGATGTTCTCGTCGCCGCGGGTGGCGATGAGCTCTTCGATGTGAGCGACGACCTTGTCGCGTCGCTGCAGCACCCAATCGACCTCCGAAGCGGTCAGCGGTGGCGACAGCAGCTCCTGGAGTTGCTCGCGCTGCAGCGACTTGATGCGCGCGAAGAGCCCGCGGCCGCACATGTTGATGCGCTCGAGGTAACGCGTGTTGTCGTTGCGCATGAACGACCGCGAATGATCGATCAGCCAGAAGTCTCCGTCTTCGTTGGTGAAGATATTACCGGTGTTGCGATCGACGTTGCCGATGAGCGAGTCGAACACGCGCATGTTTTGTTCCTGCTGCCGGTGGTGTTGAAACGACACCGGATCCAGACCGCGGTCGCGCCGGTCCGTCTCCATCAGCATGCCCTCGAGCCAGATCTGCAGCGTTATCCGCTGGCCGCCCAGGCGGCGGAACGTCACCGGCGGGATGTTGTCGAGCTGCAGCAGGCGTGAGAGCCGGTACGCGGCAATGTCGAATACGAAAGAGTCGCGCAGCCGGGCGTAGAACTCCTCGCCGACGTGCTGCTGCTCGAACGTCTCGTCGTAATCGCGCAGCGCCGCGCGCATGCGCACGCCGTCTTTTTCGAGGATCACCTGGCGGGGGTTGGTGATGCCGATCGGGATGTCGTCGACCGATTCGATCTCGGCCGTGCGCAGAAACTCGATGATCTCCGCTTCGGATTGGAAGGGTAGCGGATTGCCGTCGGGATCCTTCCAGACGACGCTTTGGCTCGTTGCTTCCCGCCCGGCGGCCGGCAGCTCGTTCGCGGCGAGCGCCAGAGATGCCAGCACGAATGCGAGCGCGCCGGCGATGGCAGCACCGCGGGCGAGCGGCGCGCTCCATCCACCGATTTGGTTCCTTGCGCTTGATCTCACGCCGGCAGTCTAATCGGAATCGGGGATCGTTTCGATGGAGATGCGTGCGATGGTGCCGCCCTCGAGCAGGTCGTCGACCACGTCCATACCGGCAACCACCGTACCGATGATGGTGAAGTTGTGGTCGAGGCGCACGTTATCGACGAGGTTGACGAAGATCTGCGCATCGCCGGTGTCACGGCCGCGCGTCGAGATACCGACGGTGCCGCGAAGGTGCGAGCGCCTGTCGAGCTCATCACGGCTGAACGATCCGGCGCCCGCGTACTCGTTCGCTCCCGGGCTGCCGCCCTGGATGACGAAGTTCGGCACAACCCGATGAAACGTCAGGCCATCGAAGTAGCCGTCGCGTGCCAGCCGCGCGAAACGTGCCGCGTTGGTCGGCGCTTCCAGCGAATGCAGGTCGATTTCGATCACACCGCCTCCCTCCATGACGACGCGTGCGCGGGAGCGATCGAGCTCGAGGAGCTCGTCGAGCGCGGGAAACGGTGCAGCGGCCGGCGGTCGCGGTGCCGGAGTGACGCTGGTGCCCGTCCATGCAAGCAAGATCTCGGCCGCCTGGGCGGCGATGACGGGGTCGAAGTCGTCGACGTAGCGGCGCACCACCTCGGCCTGGTCGGCGCTGCCGAGCTCGCCGATGCGTTCGAGCAGCGCCCGCCGCGGGTCGCGCGACGTCTGCCGTTGCTGGGCGGTGATGCGCTCGAGCGCGCGGACAAGTGCCGGCAAGGCCGTTTCGTCGTCGCTGCCCTGGAGCACCCGGGCGGCGGTGATCAGGAGCTGGTAGTCGTCGCTCTCGAGCGCGCGGACGGCGAAGGGGCCCGCCCGCTCGCCGTCATGGGCCGCCAAGCCGCGCAGCGCCGCTTCCACCACGTTCGGGTGGTCGTCGCCGGCGAGCTGCTCGAGCGTGCCGCCGGCCCCGGCCGCTGCGGCGGCGCGGGCGGTGTACATGCGCACCTGCCAGGTCGCATGCGAGGCGAAGTCGGGAACGATCGGAGCCGCGTCTTCCGGGGCGAGAGTCGCGAGCGAGAGCAGCGCGTGGGCACCGTGGTGCCAGTCGGCGACCTGCCCGCGGGTCGGCTCGCTCCCGCTGGTCGGTGAATCGGCGTCGCCCGCACCGCGATCAGCCGCGAGCCCGGGCAGCGACCGCGCCATCGCCGCCAGCATGACGACGACCTCGTTGGCGACGTCCGGTTCGTCATCCGGGCACCCGGACGCCAGCAGATCCACGGCCAGCAGGCTCACGTGTGGGTCCTCGTCGTCGATCCCATCGAGGAGAGGCCCGCAACCCGACGAGGGCCGGAGGCTGGTCCCGTAGACGTTCAGGGCCTCGTAACGCACCTGTGCGGCATCGTCGGCAAGGGCGGTTGTCAGCAATGCCGCTTGCTCGGCGGAGCCGTCGAGCCGGGCGGTGGCTGCCGCCGCCAGCCGCCGCACCTCCGTGTCGGGGTCAGCGAGCGCGGTCTCTATGGTGGCGGCGTCGACGGCCGCGGTGGCGGCCAGGGTGGCCAGCGCCAGTCGACGCACCCGCGCCGCGGCAAACGCGCGATCTGCTGCCGACCAATCGGTATCGTCGGATGCCGGCGTTTCGTCCACGTCCCCCGTGTAGCCGACAAGATCCGCCAGCCGCGATCGGTTCTCCGGGTCGAGCTCGATCTCCATGCGGTTGGCGCGCGTCAGTGACTCTATCCCGCGCATCGTCGGCAGCAACATCTCGGGGGGAGCGCCGCGGGTCAATCCGACGAGTGTGTCGCCGGTGCGCCGCAGATCGTCAAGGCTGCCGGGGCGCAGCCGCCCGAGCGCAGCCGCGATGGCTCCCCGGACCGCAGGGTTCCTTTCCTCCAGCAGCCGGGCGCGCAGGAGGTCACCCGCCCGGTCGGCGTCTCCAAGGAACACGCTTTGGGCGACGGCATTCGCCGCCTCGGCCCGGACCCCGGCGTTGACGTCGGCGAGCGCCGGCGCAAGGATCGGGACGGCCGTGGGATCCTCCAGGCGGCCGAGGCCGCGCGCCGCGAACCGTCGGATGGTCGCACTGGCCGATGCCAGGCCGGCCTGTAGGTTCTCGGCCGCCGCAGGCTC
>CBDUAS010000086.1:0-9515 GCA_965365185.1 uncultured bacterium
CAGCGGCGCTGTCGATCATTTGGCCGTCTCTATTGATCGTCGCCGGCTACCTGGTCTCCCGTGCGATGCGGTCGCGCGACGTGGATCGCTCCCCGACGGGAGGGCACGGTACCGTGGTCAGCGGCGACGCTCTGATGCAGCGCTACACCAGCTCCGTCATCGTCGGCATCGCCATGAGCGAGGTGGCCGCCGTGGTGGGGCTGGTCTTGTCGTTGCTGTCCGGTGACATCATTTGGGTCTTGCTTCTCGGAGGGGTGGCCCTGGCCTCGATGCTGGTTCAGTGGCCTCGGCGCGCGGCGGTGGAGGAGTGGCTGTCTCGGGCGCGGACGGCGGGCTGATGGGCGAAAAGAAGAAGCGCGCCGGAACCGCCGACAAATACGCCCTGTACCAGCTATCGGTACAGGAGCCGGAGGCAGACATCGAGTTCATGGACGATGTGTTCGTGTCCCACTTCGGACGGCGGCCGCGGGCCTTGCGGGAGGATTTTTGCGCCGCCGCGTTTCTGTCCTGCGAGTGGATCAAGCACCGCGGGAAGAACCGTGCGTGGGGCATCGATCTCGACCCCGAGCCTCTCGCCTGGGGTCGGGAGCACAACGTCTCCACCTTGCGCCCCAAGCAGGCGGCGCGCCTGGAGCTCATCGAGGGCGATGTGCTCGAGGTCCGCCATCAGCCGGTCGACATCGTCGCCGCCTTCAATTTCTCCTACTACTGCCTACAGACGCGCAGCGAGCTGCTGCGCTACTTCGCCGCCGCCTACGGGAACCTCGCCGAGGAGGGTTTGCTCCTCCTCGACATCTACGGCGGCCCCGAGGCGCAGCAACTCGTCGAAGAAAGCACCGAGCACGACGATTTCAGCTACGTCTGGGATCAAGACGAATTCGATCCCATCAACAGCCGCATGGTGTGTTACATCCATTTCGACCTGCCGTCAGGCAAGCGCATGAAGCGCGCCTTCAGCTACGACTGGCGGCTGTGGACCCTCGTCGAGGTGCGTGAGGCGCTGCTGGAGAGCGGCTTCGACGCGGCAGAGGTTTACTGGGAAGGCGTCGACGAGGAAACCGGCGAGGGCGACGGCGAGTTCACCTTGCAGGAAAGCGCCGAAAACACCGAATCATGGATCGCCTACGTCGTCGGCGTGAAGCGGTCTACCAGGGGACCTTCTGCCCCTCGAAGTCGAAGAACTCGCCGCTGACGTCGGCGGAGGCCCCGTCGATGACCCGCAGCATCCCGGCGATGCTCTTCTCCGGGGTCACCGGCGCGCTGTCGCCCCCCATGCGCGTTTGCACCCAGCCAGGATGGAGCACCAGACAAACGAACCCCTCCGGCTTCAGGTCGATGGCGAGAGAGCGCGTCACCATGTTGAGCGCCGCCTTGCTGGCCCGATAGGAATAAGCCCCGCCGCTACTGTTGTCGGCGATACTGCCCATGCGGCTGGGGATGTTGGCGATCGTCTTGCCTTCGCCCCGCCGTAGCGCCGGAAGCAGCGCACGGGTTACGCGCAACGTGCCGACGGTATTGACGTTGAAGAAATCGGTAAGCTCTGCCAGATCGAGGCTCTCGAACGGCTTTGAGCCCACCCCGACGCCGGCGTTGTTGATCAGCACGTCGACCGACGCACCGGCCAGGACCTCGCCGAGCCGTTCGACGCTGGCGGCATCGGCGACGTCGAGCCCCTCGACCCGGACGTCGAGCGCGGCGAGCTCCGTTGCCGCCTCGGGGTCGCGCGCGGTAGCGATGACGCGCTCGCCTCGGGCAACGAGCTGCCGGACGAACTCCAACCCCAACCCGCGGTTGGCCGCGGTGACCACGTACGTGTGCGACATGCGGTTTCCCTTTCTTTCTTGCTCTCTGTGGAAGCCCTCAAGGGCGTCGCAAGTTGCTGTCTACGCCCACGAGCAGCCCGCGCTCGGGGGTGGCAATGCCCCGCGCCATGCGCGGCGTATTGAATACCGCCGCAACGTGGCCCTTCCCGTCGACCAGGATCAAGCCGGCCTTTCCCCGCACCCGCTTCAGCGTGTCGAGCGCGGAACGGCCGGCTCGCCCGGGGCGCATCCCTCGCGCCATGCGATCGGCCGCCGCTTTGGCCAGCGCCAAGCGGAGAATGCTTTCACCCCACCCGGTCGCCGACACCGCTCCGGCCCTGTCGTCGGCGTAGGTGCCGGCGCCGATAATGGCCGTGTCCCCCACCCTTCCGGGAGCTTTGTCCTGCGTGCCACCTGTCGACGTAGCGGCGGCAACGTCGCAGGCGACCGCCCCGACCGTGCCGAACTCGACCTCGAGCGGTTCGTCGTCGAACTCGTGTGCCACCAGTCCGCGATCGCCGGCGCGGACGCGCATGAAGCGGTCGAGCTCGCGACCGAGGAGAAGGTCGCGGTTGCGGCACAGCTTCACCCCACGTTCACGGGCAAACTGCTGCGCACCCCGCCCGACGAGGAGGACGTGCGGCGACGCGTCGAGCACGTGACGCGCCACGCTCACCGGATGCCGTACGCGCTCCAGGGCGGCGACTGCCCCGGCCTGCAGCCCCGACCCCTCCATGATCGAGGCATCGAGCTGCACCTGCCGGGCACGATTCAGGTGGGCGCCGTACCCGGCGTTGAACGTCGGATCATCCTCGAGGATGCGCACCACGGATTCGACGACGTCGATCGCGGCGTCGCCGGACGCGAGCGCCTGCCAGCCTGCCGCGAGGGCTCGGGCAACACCCTCCCGATGCGCCGCCACGTCGCCGTCCGGCACGTTCCACGCTCCCCCGTGTACCGCCAGGGCCAGGGACACGTCATCCTCCGCGGTCGTCTCATGAAAAGGGGGGCCGACGGAAACCCGCGGCCCCGGTACGGCAAAGTTTAACAGGGCGCTGAAGCACTGCCGGATGCGCTCCGCAAATCCAAAGCCCCCGTGATCGGCCTGCTTCCAGAACCCTCCGAGAACATGAAGACCGCGAGCGTCATCCTGATTTGCGCTGCCGCCAGCGTGGTGCTGACCCTGACCCTAGGGCTGGCCTCACCGGCGCGTTTGGCGTGGCTGACCGGAGGCGAGGCGCCGGACTACCCGGTAGCTCCCGACCTGGAGCTGATGTCGATCGACGGCGAGTTGCTGAGCAGCGAGCGGCTTCGCGGAGCCCCTGTGGTGCTGGAGTTCTGGGCCACCTGGTGCGGTCCGTGTGTGACGGAGATCGACGACTACAATCGCCTGCAGCGAGACTATCGGGACGCGAACGTGCGTGTTCTCGGTGTGGCGGTGCAATCCGGCACCGCCGCCGAGTTGCGCGCCTTCTCCCGCGAACACGGGATCGGATACGCGGTCACGGCCGGGACCCTGGAGCTTTGGAATCGCTTCGTCCCGGCCTGGGGCGTGCCGACGACGTTGCTGATCGACGGCGAATGGCGCCTGCGGAACGTTTGGACCGGCGCCGGCGGGCCGAAGATCGACCAGCTTCGCGGCGCCATCGATACGCTGCTGCGCGAGAGAAAGTCGGCGGCCGCTGTCGACGGATGATGCTTTGCGCTTGCCTTTTCGCCGGGCGGCTTCGAAACTCACCGCGTGCCTTCTCGCCCGCTCAGCCCGGATCCGCCCCTCTCGAGCTTCGCTCGCAGTGAACGTCGTGCCTGCGATCGTTACGAGGCCGCCGTGCCGATCGAGGTCGAGACGACCAGCAATGCCGGGCGCCGGCGGCGCATGCGCGGCATCACCATCAACATCGGCCGAACCGGCCTGCTCGCCGACGTCGGGATCCGCGTCCCCGTCGGTGCCGCCTGCCGCATCCGGTTTCGTGACGCCGCCGGGCTCATCGAGCCCGCCGAGACGGCGGGCCGGGTCGTGCACGTGGGGGTCTGGACCCACCGCAGAACAGCCATCGGCATCGCGTTCGACCGCCGGTAACGGGAGGGACGGGTCCTTCAGCAAACGGTTGCCGTCGACACGGTCGTGCCGAGGGCAACCAGGCGGGCGACCGCCGGGTGATCCGGTGACCACACTTCGCGGTCGATGCGCCAGTTCCCGAGGAAGTCCTTGCGATAGATGCGCACGCCGTGCTGCTGAAACTGCAACGGATCGCCGCAAATCCCGATCTCTCCCGGACCACGCGGCGTGATCGTGACCTCCACGGACCATTCCTCGAGCGCCAGGTTCCCTTCGATCTGCAACGTCGCCGCTTCGAGCGTCAGGTAAGCGTCGGCCGCGGGCCACCAGCGGCTGTGCCAACGAGCAATCGCGCCGGCGCCCAAGCGCACCGGGCTGCCCGTCGGAAACAGCACCGCGCCGGGCGCGTACCAGTTCACCAGTCGGCGGGCGTCCGCCGCGTTGATTGCCTCGATCCAGGCATCCCGAACGGCCGTGATCTGCCTGGCGTCATTGCTGATCCCGTGATCAGCGGCCGTGCGCGCGAGCGGTGCGTCGAGCTTCGGCGGCAACACGCCGGAAGACCCGAGTACCACGGCGACGGCGAGGATGAGGGCCGAGAGCGCCGCGGCCGCGATGGCCGCGTGCGACGACTTCCGCATGTCAACTACTCCTCGGGGAGCAACCGAGTCGTATGGGGAGTTGATTCGCGGGGAGTGGCAGCGGCGGCGCCCCCCGTCTCCTTTGGCGCATCACCCGGGGGGCGTCCGCCTCTCCTGTTATGACGCGCAAGAGGGGCAAAAGGTTTCCCGGCCTCCGTCAGAGGCGTCCGGTCGATGCAAGTGCCCAGGCCGAGACTCGAACTCGGACGGCCTTTCGGCCAGAGGATTTTAAGTCCTCCGCGTCTGCCAGTTTCGCCACCTGGGCTCGTTCGTACCAGATCGTAGACCAAGCGGAGCGGAGGCGGGCGCCGCCGCCGGCAGGGCGCAAAAAAGGGGACCCTGATCGCAAAAGTGTTGGCATCCAAGGGGAGTAGTCTTGGAGGCAACGCCACACCTGACAATCACGGTCCCCAACCACCTTTGTAGCGGACCCGGCGAGGGCGTCAAGGGCTTTTTCGCTCGCCGCCGCCCGCGCCGCTTCGCGATGCCGGTCCGGAACTCGAGCATCGTCTATCATCTCCCCCCATGAACGAGACCACGGGCCCCGAACGGGCGGCACAACTGGAACAGCTCCTGCGCTCGCGCATCCTCGTCCTCGACGGGGCGATGGGCACGATGGTGCAGGGCTTCAAGCTCTCGGAGGCCGATTTTCGCGGCGAGCGCTTCGCCGAACACCCGCAGGATCTGCAGGGCTTCAACGATCTGCTGTGCCTGACCAAGCCCGAGGTGATCGCCAGCATTCATCGCGACTACCTCGCCGCCGGCGCCGACATCATCGAGACCGACACCTTCAACGGCACCGCGATCGCCATGGCCGAGTACGGCCTGCCGGAGCTGGCCTTCGAGGTCAACGAGGCCGCGGCCCGCCTGGCACGCGCGGCGGCCGACGAATTCACCGCCGCCGAGCCCCACAAGCCGCGGTTCGCCGCCGGCTCCCTGGGCCCGACCAACAAGACCGCCTCGCTGTCGCCCGACGTCAACGATCCGGCGTTTCGTGCCGTCTCCTTCGACCGGCTGCGTGCCGACTACCGGGAGCAGGCGCTCGGGCTTCTGACCGGCGGCGTCGACCTGCTGTTACCCGAGACCGCCTTCGACACGCTCAACGCCAAGGCGGCGCTGCTGGGCATCGAGGACGCCTTCGCCGAGCTCGGCCGGCGGGTTCCCGTGATCGTGTCGCTGACGGTGATCGACGCCAGCGGGCGCAACCTCTCCGGACAGACGCCGGAGGCGTTCTGGAACTCCGTCTCGCACGCCGATCTGCTCGGCGTGGGAATCAACTGCTCCCTGGGTGCCGACCTGATGCGCCCTTATCTGGAGGAGATCGCCTCCGTCTCCGACGTCTACGTCGCCTGCTGGCCCAACGCCGGCTTGCCGAATGAATTCGGCGCATACGACGAGACCCCGGAGATGATGGCCGAGCAGTTGCGGCAGTTTGCCGAGGCCGGCTGGCTGAACATCGTCGGCTCGTGTTGCGGCTCCACCCCCGAGCACACCGCCGCCATCGCCGCCGCGGTGGAGGGCTTGTCGCCACACGTACCCTCCCAGCCCCCGCCGCTGTCGCGCTACAGCGGCCTGGAGCCGCTGACGGTGCGGCCGGAATCCAACCTCATCATGGTCGGCGAACGCACCAACGTCGCCGGCTCGCCGCCTGATCAAGGAAGGCTCCTACGAGGAGGCCGTCGACGTCGCGCGGCACCAGGTGGAGGGCGGCGCAAACATCCTCGACGTCAACATGGACGAGGGCCTGCTCGACGCCGAAAAGGAGATGACCACGTTCTTGAACCTGATCGCCGCCGAGCCCGACGTGGCTCGTCTGCCGATCATGGTCGACTCGTCGAAGTTCACGGTGCTCGAAGCCGGCCTCAAGTGCCTGCAGGGCAAGTCGATCGCCAACTCGATCAGCCTCAAGGAGGGTGATAAGACGTTCGTCGAGCAGGCCCGCGCGCTGCGGCACTACGGCGCCGCGGTGGTGGTCATGGCGTTCGACGAGGAGGGCCAGGCGACGAGCGTCGAGCGCAAGGTCGAGATCGTGGAGCGCGCCTATCGCATCCTTACCGAAGAGGTCGGATACCCGCCGCAGGACCTGATCTTCGACCCCAACGTGCTGACCGTCGCCACCGGTATCGAGGAGCACGACGATTACGCGGTCAACTTCATCGAGGCGACGCGGCGGATCAAGGAGAAGTTCCCGCTGGTCAAGGTCTCCGGCGGGGTCAGCAATCTGTCGTTCTCGTTCCGCGGCAACGAGCCCGTACGCCGGGCGATGAACTCGATCTTCCTCTACCACGCCATCCAGGCGGGCCTCGACATGGCCATCGTCAACGCCGGCCAGCTCGACGTTTACGAAGAGATCGACGCGGAGCTGCGCGACCTGATCGAGGACGTCATCTTCGTACGCCGCGCCGACGCCACCGAACGCCTGATCGCTTACGCACAAGAGCACGTCGGCGAGGAGCAGGACGAAGCCAAGGTGCTGGAATGGCGCCAGGGCCACGTGCAGGAGCGCCTGACGCACGCGCTCGTCAAGGGCGTCGCCGACTTCATCGAAGAAGACGTCGAGGAAGCGCGGCAGCAGGCCTCGCGCCCCCTCGAGGTCATCGAAGGCCCTCTGATGCAGGGCATGAACGTCGTCGGCGACCTGTTCGGCGAGGGCAAGATGTTCCTGCCACAGGTCGTCAAGAGCGCGCGCGTAATGAAAAAGGCGGTGGCCTACCTCCTCCCCTATCTCGAGGCCGAGAAGAAGGCCTCCGGTGTGAGCGAGGCACAGGCGAAGATCCTCATGGCCACGGTGAAGGGCGATGTGCACGACATCGGCAAGAACATCGTCGGCGTGGTGCTCGGCTGCAACGGCTACGAGGTCATCGACCTCGGCGTGATGGTGCCGGCGGACAAGATCCTCGAAACCGCCCGCGAGCACCACGTCGATCTGATCGGCCTCAGTGGCCTGATCACCCCGTCGCTGGACGAGATGGTGCACGTTGCCGACGAGATGCAGCGACTCGGGTTCGAGGTACCGCTGCTGATCGGCGGCGCTACCACGACCAGCAAGCACACGGCGGTGAAGATCGCGCCCCGCTACGAGGGTGCCACCCTGCACGTGAAAGACGCCTCGCGCGCCGTCGGTGTGGTCAGCGAGCTGTTGAGCCCGGATGGGCGCGCCGGCATCGTCGAGCGCACGCGGGCCGAGCAACAGCGGCAACGTCAGGCGTTCGAGGCGGCGGCACCCGTCGAGCTGCTGTCGATCGACGCCGCCCGCGCCGCCGCCCCGACGGTCGCGTGGAGAACCGAAGACATCGCGCGGCCGTCGTTTCTCGGCACCCGGGTGCTCGACGACATCGACGTCGCCGACATCGTTCCGTACATCGATTGGACGCCGTTCTTCGCCGTCTGGGAGCTGCGTGGCGTGTATCCGGCGATCCTCGAGGACGCCAAGACCGGCGCTGCGGCGCGCGAGCTGTTCGACAACGCCCAGGCAATGCTGGCGCAGGTCGTCGACCAGAAGCTGCTGCGGGCCAAGGCGGCGTACGGATTCTGGGCCGCCAACAGCGACGGCGACGACATCGTCGTGTACGCGGACGAAGATCGGCGGCGCGAAATGGCCCGCTTCCACACGCTGCGGCAGCAGGTGAAGCGCAGCGGCTCGCGGCCGCATCTGGCGCTGGCCGACTTCGTCGCCCCGGCAGAATCGGGCGTCGCGGACTTCATCGGCGGCTTCGTCGTCACCGCAGGGCACGGCGTGCCCGAGCTGGTCGCCGGCTTCGAGCGTGACCACGACGATTACCAGGCCATCATGGTCAAGGCCGTGGCCGACCGCTTGGCCGAGGCGCTGGCCGAGAAGCTCCACAAGCAGGCGCGGGAAGACTGTGGCTTCGGGAAGCAGGAAGGGCTCGGCTACGGAGACCTCATCCGCGAGCGATATCGCGGTATCCGCCCGGCCCCCGGGTATCCGGCCCAGCCCGACCACACCGAAAAGCAGGCCTTGTTCGCGCTGCTCGACGCCGAGCGCGTCGGCGTTTCCCTCACCGAGACATTCGCCATGGCACCCGCCGCCTCGGTGAGCGGACTCTACTTCAACCACCCCGAGGCACGCTATTTCAGCGTCGGCAAGCTCGGCCGCGACCAGGTTGAGGACTACGCGCGCCGCAAAGCAATGAGCGTGGATGAGGTGGAACGCTGGCTGGCACCGAACATCGGCTACGCGAGCGGCAGGTAGCAACGGCCTGTCGGCCCCGCAGCCGTATCCCGTCTCGGCGATTTCGGACGCAACTCGGTGCCCGGCGGATTCGCAGCGCGCGTGGCCGTCTCATTGCATTCGAACGGGCTATGCGGACGACGACCGTCGGCCGCAATCCTGAGCCCGATGAACACGGAGAGAGACGAAGGATGAAACCGTATCTGCTGCGTTACCGTCACGCGCTCGCGTTGTCGTTGGCAATTGCCGTGCTCGCATCCCTTCCCGGCTCGGCGACCGCCGGTTGTCTGCGTGAGTTCGGAGAATGCGGGGATTGCGCCGAGAAGGCCCTCAAAGAGGCCATTTGGGACCTCGACCTCGGCGGCATCACCGACGCCTGGATCGACGGGATCGACTGCGATCTGGACTTCTACCACTGCCTGGTGTGGGGGCAGCACCACTCCTACGGGTGTGGCCTCTGATGATGTTCTGGCGACCGACTCGTCGTCGGCGCCTCCGTCGGGGCTCGCCGGGCGTCCTCGTGGCGCTCGGCGCACCGGCCTTCGCCGCTGCGTTCGCCGCCGGCTGCGGCGGCGCGGCCCCTCCGGAGGAATGGACGCTGGGGCTCGAGCACGAGCTGAGCATCGGTGCCGAGCCGGTGACCCTGGCAACCGCCTTCTACATGCCGTCGTCTCTGGGATTCGACTACCGTGGGCGGATCTTCGTGCTCGACGGGGGTAACCATCGGGTGCAGGTGTTCGATCCCGATGGCGAGTTCGGACGCACCATCGGCGAGCCGGGCGCCGGCCCCGGACAGCGCGCCGAGCCTCAAGGGATGTTCG
>CBDUAS010000087.1:0-9511 GCA_965365185.1 uncultured bacterium
GGTGCCAGTGCACCATGGCGCGGGCGTAGGCCATCAGCCCGCCGTCGAAGCGATCCAGCAGCGGCCCGATGCGGCGCAGGGCGACGAAATCTCCACGACCGGAGAACGTGCGATGCGCCGCGGCGTCGTCGATGTCCGAGAGGTCGAGGGCGAAGTAGGTGTGCGGGCCGGAGACACCCAGCAGGATCGCCCGCCGGTGCCCGTCGAGCAGCGGCAGTGCCTCATCCGCGCGCAGCGTGACAGATTTGAGCCGCCGCTCCGGCGCCGGGGGCATCCGCCGCGCCGCTCAAGCGGTACTCGGCGTCGCCTTCCGCCTCGGCTCGGTCGACAAAGCTCTTGTCGCGCCATACGGGTACGAAAAGCGTCTCCTCGCTACCGAGGCGCTCTTGGACCCAGGCCTCGTCACGACGCTGCGTCGCCGCCCGGTCGATGTGCTCGCTGTTAAAGAAGTGCTCTTTGTTCATGCCTCGACCCGGGGGACTTTACCCGCCCGCGGGCGGAAATGCGGCTTTGCCCGGGAGGTACCGACCGGAGAACCACCAGCGCGAAGGTTAACAGCGGCGCGACAGGTGGAGCGCCGCCATCCGCCTTGCATACACATCAGCATCTGATGCATTATGTCTCGAGGGATGATTCGGATACCCGCCGCCCGATGGCATGACCTTCACGCTCGGTGCCCGCCTGCATGACCTTCACACTCGGGCCCCGAAGGGAGCGATGGCGATGTCCAGGACCACCAACATCATTCAAGGTACGCTCGACCTGCTCATCCTCAAGGCACTGCAGGGTGGATCACTGCACGGTTACGCCATCGGAAAGTGGATCCGCGACACGACCGAAGGTGCGCTCGAGATCGGTGAAGGTGCCCTCTACCCGGCACTCCACCGCATGCGGCTCAAAGGATGGCTGCGCGCCGAGACCCGGCCGACCGAGACGGGTCGCCGGGCCAAGTTCTACGCCCTCACCACCGCCGGGAAGAAGCAGCTCGAGGGGGAGCTGGCGCGGTGGAGCGACTACACCCGGGCGGTCTCGATGATCGTCGACGGCGAGTGAGGCCGATGATGCTGGCACGAAGGATCGCGACCTTGCTGCGCAACCTGTCACCGGCGGCTCGGCGGCGAAATCTCCGGGATGCGGCAGCCCGCGAGGTCCGTGACGAGCTCGACTTCCACCTGGAGATGCGAGCCCGTGAGATCGTCGCCAAGGGCGTCCCGATCGAAACAGCCCGCGAGCGCGCGATGCAGGCGTTCGGCAACCGCGACTCCGTGGACGCAGAGTGCCGTCGGCTGACCACGCTGCACCGGCGCCGGGCACGCCGTGAGGGACTCGTCGACGGGCTCTCCAGGGACCTGCTGTCGGGCGCTCGGGCGCTGCGAAGCCAGCCGCTCCTGACGGTCGCCGCCGTCGTCATCCTGGCGTGCGGGTTTGCGGCAACGAACGTGGTCTACGGCCTTGTCGATGCGCTGCTGTTGCAACCACTGCCGGTGGCCGAGCCACAGCGGTTGGTGTCGCTGTTCAACTACTCCCGCGAGGGCGGCCTCTATAGCAGCGTCTCGCACCCCGACTACCTCGACTATCGCGCCAACGCCAGCACCATCACCGACCTCGTCGGTTACACCGACACCGAGGTGACGCTGGGCGGTGGGGACGCGGTACCGGTCGTCCGGACCGCGCACGTCGTCACCGCCAACTACTTTCGCGACCTCGGCGTCAACGTCGACGTCGGCCGGCCGTTCGGTTCGGATCAACCCGACGAGCACGGTCGGTTCGAGCCCGTGCTGGTCATCGGCCACGCGCTGTGGCGGCAGCGTTTCGCGGGCGACCCGGGAATCGTCGGCACCTCGATCACATTGAACGGGCTCCGAGCCACGGTCGTCGGCGTTGCTCCTGCGGGGTTCCGCGGGCTGGAAAAAGAAACGATCGCCGACCTGTGGATCCCGATCGGCCTCTTCGCGCAACTCACGCCCGGCTTCGCCGAATACATGTACACCTCCCGCGGTGCCCATTGGCTGACGCTGGTCGGCCGCCTCGCTGAAGGGGCCTCGCTCGACGACGCTCGGGCCGAGATGTCGGTGCTGTCGGAGCAGCAGGCAGAGGCGTACGCCGACGTCAACGGCGAGTACCGCCTGCGGGTTTTCGCGGCGGCTGCGGGCGCCGGACCGGCGCGATGGCGTGCGCACGGTCGCGACCATCCTGACAGTAGGGGTCGCCCTGGTGCTGCTGATCGCCTGCGCCAACGTCACGAACCTGCTGCTGGTGCGTGCCGCCGGGCGGCAGGCAGAGTTCGGTATGCGCCTGGCACTCGGGGCCGGTCGGGTTCGTTTAATCCGCCAGTTGCTCGCCGAGAGCTTCCTGCTGGCGCTTGCGAGCGGCTTAGCGGGAGTGGTGCTCGCACTCTGGGCGCGAATGGTGTTGGCGACACACGTTGTCCCGGCGGAGCTGAACCATCTTCTCGACCGTGGAATCGATGGAAGAAACGTCGCCGTCACCGTCGGCGTTGTCCTCATGGCCGGCCTGGCGTTCGGCCTGGCGCCGGCGCTGCGGGCCTCGCGGCCCGACCTCATGGCATCACTGAAGGCCGGCGGCGGCAGCCTCGGCAGTGAGGCTCGGCGCCTATCGCTCGGAAACGGGCTGGTCGTCGCGCAGATTGCCCTGTCGCTTCCCCTCCTGGTGAGCGCGGTGTTGATCGGCCAGAGCTTGTGGAACCGAGTGACCGTCGATCTCGGCGTACAAACAGGAGAGCTTCTGTTGGTCGAGGTCGACCCGGGCTCCGGCGGCTACAACGACGAGCAGGCGGAAGCCATTTACGACGGTTTGTTCCAGCGGGTCACCGCGATGCCGGGAGTACTGTCGGCCGCCTACACCAAGGTCGTCCCCCTGGGAACGATGCGCATGGCAACGGACGTCGTCATTCCGGGCCGCGACCCGGCCGACGGGGGATCGGCGAACGTCGAGGTCAATGTCGTCTCGCCCGGCTACGCGGCAGCAACGGGGATTCAGCTCGTTCGCGGCCGCGACTTCGTGTCCCGTGACACGTCGGCAAGCGAGCCCGTGGTCCTCGTCAACGAGGCGATGGCGGATCGCACCTGGCCGGGTGCCGACCCGGTCGGCAAGCTCGTCGAAGTGCACTGGTTCGGTGGCCCGCGGACGGCCTCCGTCGTCGGGGTGCTCGCAGATCACGCGTACGCCCGGGTTCGTGGAAGCGAGCTGAGCGTTTCCGGCACCCGGCCGCGCATCTACCTGCCGTTGAAACAGGAACACCAGACGTCGATGACGTTGCTGGTGCGCACCGGCATCGATGCCGAGACCCTCACCGGCCCCGTCATCGAGGCCGCGCGAACGCTGGCTCCCGCGTCTCCGGACATCGAGGTGGTGAGCTTCCGCGCGCACGTAGCCGGGTTGTTCCCGCAACACCGTCTGGTGGTTGCCCTGCTGGCCGTCTCCGGCGCGATCGGCCTGGTTCTCGCGGCGGTCGGTGTCTACGCGGTAACGGCCTATTCGGCCAGCCGTCGGACGCGCGAGATGGGTATTCGGCTCGCTCTCGGGGCCCGGCGCGGCGACGTGTTGCGCCTGGTGGTCGGCGAAGGACTGCTGCTGGCGCTCGCCGGAATAACCATCGGCGCCATGATCTCGGTGGCTTCGAGCCGGCTGCTGGCGAGCATGCTCTACGGCGTTGAAGGCACGGAACCCACCAGCTACCTGGCCGTCGCCACTCTCCTCCTGGTCGTCGCGTTATCCGCCGGATACCTGCCCGGAAGGAGGGCGGCGGACAGCGACCCGCTGGCGGCGCTGCGGCGGCCCTGAAGAGACCCCGCTGACCGGTCGAAGATTCGTCGACGCAAGCGCTCGTCTCCTAAGAGTCTGCTGCACCGACCGATCCCGGCTTTGTACTTACCTCTTGATACAAATCGAACCTGTTTGTATCATGCGGTTGATACAAGAGAGCGATCCCATCGCCGCAGGTCGCATCTGATGTGGTGGACCCAATCCAAGCTGGCACTGATTGCCATCGGGATCAACTTCGTCGTGTGCGCCGCTGTCGTCCTGTCCGTCGATAACCTCCGCCTGCGTCTGGCATCGTTGGTCGCTGTGCAGCTCGCTCTTGTTTCCGGCTACACGAAGGTGGCGGGCAGCCTAGGACGTCAACATCTGGATGGCGACACGGAGGATCGATTCAACCGACGTCTTTGGGACAGGGCATGGTCGCCGTCGATCGACCGCACTTACCTGCCTCCGAACGTCATACCCCAGGAGAGCGGAGCGTCGTTCTACCGCCAGATTCTCGGCGACACCGAACCGGCACGCCGGTCACTCTACGCGGCGCTGGCCACCTGGGAGGGAGCCCGCCTCCTGTGGGCCGGTAGCCTGGTCGGCGTCACGGCCGCGATCTTCTCGGCAACCGCGTTCGTCACCATCGCGCAGTACTCCGGCTCGCCGCCGTTGCAGATCCTGCTGGGCGCGTTGGCGATCTCCGCGTGGGTGCTCATTGCGCCCGAGGCCGCGCACATCCTGCTGTTGCACCGCAGCCTTCTACGCCAGCGGGCAGTCGAAAGGGTGGCAGTGCTGATGCCGCGCGACGCATCCGACCTCGGGCTACGAGAGACGGACCCCACGATGGAGACCGGTTGGGACGGACTCGCCGCCATCGGCGTCGCGCTGGGAGCCCCGGTGGCAATCGTCGTAACGCTGCTGGCGGGCCTTCGGGGGCTGATGGTCACCGTGGGCCTGGTGGCATTCGCGGGCATCACGCTGTGGTGGACCTGGAACGCGTTCCTGAGCCTGCTTGTCAACATCATTCCGTTCATTCACTTCGACGGGCCCGTGGGCGTGAGCGTTCTGCTCGACCTGACCCACCGACGACGAGCGCACCTGTCCCTGATGGCGCTCGCCGGAACGCCCTACGTGCTTGCCGTCGCAGTGTTTCCCAGCGAGTTGCCGTTGCTCACGTTCCATGCGATCGGTGCGCTCGGCTACCTCGTGGCCATGACGTTCGGCGATCAGTTCGCCGGCTACGCGGGATTCGGCGGGGCGACGAGGTTCGAAGAGTGCTTCAAGCGCTCGATGGCGAAGGCGCAGGGAGCAACCTCATGATCGTCCGCATCGACGAAGCCAGCCCGATTCCGCCTTATCGCCAGCTCGTCGATCAGATGCTGGCGCTGATCGCCTCCGGGTCGTTGCCTGTCGGGCAACGATTGCCCCCGGTGCGCCAGCTTGCTGCCGACCTCGGCCTGGCCAACGGCACGGTGGCACGGGCGTATCGGCTCCTCGAGGAGGCGGACATCCTGGAGACGCGCGGCCGTCAGGGCACGTTCGTTGCCCGTCGGCATCAGGATCTGTCGGAGAGCGAGCGCCTCGATGTTCTGCGAGCGAAGACCACGGAGCTCATCCAGGCGGCGGCTACTGTCGGTGCGTCCGAGGCCGACGTCAAGGAGGCCCTCGAGGCCGCCCTGGCGACGGCAACGCTGCCGGGGTCCTGACTCAGTCCACTAGACCCCTACTTCTCCGGTCGTCGTCGTCCAGCCGTCGGTGACGCTAGCGGGCGGCGCCGGCCGGAATTCCCCGCGCCTCGGCGGCGTCGTGAGGGTGCGCCACACCAGGTTCGGCGTGAGCGGCTCGCGACGGTTCCAGGGGGCCAGCGAAAGTGTGCGCGCCAGCGGGGAATAGCCGACGAGAACGTTGGCCCACGTACCGCACAGCAGCACCAGGTACAGCGCCCGCAACGGCCCCGAAAAGGCGACGGAAGCCAGCACCGCGCTCGCCAGCCAGTACCACCAGGTGAGCTTCCTGTATTCGATCATCGTGTTCCCTTTCGGTTCCGGTCGTCGGTTGTCTCTACCCGAAGCAACCGAAAACGGCCGTGAGGCGGCTCACGACACGCTGCCATCGCTCACCGACGCCACCGGCTCCGCCCCCTCCGATGGGCGTGCTGCCGGGTGCGCAGCACGGACCGGCCCGGCTGCTGGAGAGCTACGGCTTGCGGGCTCGGAAGTTGATGCCATGGGTGCCGAAGTTCGCGGCGCTCGACGCTTGCGGCGCGCCGTCGAAGACGGTGGCCTTCCAGGTGATCTCGAATCCCTCGAATCCGGCTGCCGCGACCGCGGCCTCGAGCTCTGCTTCCAGCAGAGCGCCGGCGATTCAGCCGGTCCACAGGTCGATCTTTTGCTTGGCGGCAGCCGAGACCTCCTTTTCGACCATGATGTCGGCGAGCTGCAGGCGACCGCCGGGGCGCAGCACGCGGAACATCTCGCGCAGCACGCGCGGCTTGTTCGGCGTCAGGTTGAACACGCCGTTGGAGATCACCACGTCGGCCCAGCCGGCGTCCGCAGGCAGCTCTTCCATGTAGCCGTCGACGAACCGGACCTGGTCCATCCCGGCCTCCGCGGCGGCGGCGCGCGCTTTGGCGAGCATCTCGGCGGTCATGTCGACGCCGATGACCTCCCCCTCGGGGCCTACCATCTTGCAGGCGATGAGGCTATCGATCCCGGCGCCGCTGCCGATGTCGATGACCCGCTCGCCGGGGCTCAGCTCGCCCATGGCGAACGGGTTGCCGGTGCCCGCGAACGACTCGATCGCTGCCTCGGGGATGCCTTCGAGCCACTCTTCGCGGTAGCCGACGATGGCGGCAAGCTCGCGGCCGGTGTGAAAGTGGAAGCCCTTGTCGGGCGACATCGCGACCTCGCGGTATTCGTCCCGGATTGCCTGCCGCACCTCGTCCGTATCGACATCGACGGTGGCGGCGGCGGGGAATGTCGTTTCCATGTTCTTTGCCTTCGGTGGCGGTGGGTTGTCCTCTGCCCTCGGGTACAGGAGAAGTCCTGCAGGAGGCTCATCGAACGGCGAGCATCATCGTCGCCCTTGCGCCGCTTCTGAAGAATGTATATATGTATGATTTGTATATATACATGCGTGCGAGGAGACCCGATGCCCCGCGAATGGAGTTACAACGTGCTGCAGGTGCTGCACTCGGTGGCGAAGGGTGCTCGCTACGGCTTCGACATCATGGACGTCACCGAGCTGAAGAGCGGGCAGGTCTATCGCGCACTCAGTCAGCTCGAGGAAGCCGGCCTGGTGCGCTCGGAGTGGGAAGACCCGGACCACGCGGTGGAACGGAAGCGGCCGCGACGCCGCTACTACGACATCACCGGCCGTGGCCGCGATACGCTGCGTGACGTCGCCGCGCGTTACGCCGTCTTCGGGTCGATTCCGGACGCGGAGAAGGTTCGCACCTGATGGCCCGTCACCGAATCTCGCACCTGATCGCCCGCGGCATCATCGGCGGCGCCGGCTTCCTGGTGCCTCGTTGGCGGCGCCGGGTTTGGCGGGAAACCTGGCAAGGCGAAATCTGGCACGGTCGCCCGGCCGGTGCCGGCCAGGTGGTGCGCCGCAGCACCGGTGCGCTCTCCCACGCCGCCTGGTTGCGCCTGTCCGAGTGGCGTGCCGACGGCCTGCTGCAGGATGTCCGCTACGGCCTCCGCTCCTTGCGCAAGCAGCCCGGATTCACCACCGTCTCCCTTCTCGTGCTGACGCTCGGCATCGGCGCCAACACCGCGATCTTCAGCCTGGTCAACGGTCTGCTGGTGCGCCACATCGGCGGCGTCGAGACGCCCGGGCAGCTCGTCGGCCTGTGGCGTGACCGGCCCGGCCAGCCCCCTGACAATTGGTCGTACCCCAATTTCCTCGACGTCCGCGACGGCAGCGATGCCTTCGCCGGCGCCGTGGCGTTCGCGCGGGCCACGCTGACCCTCCGCCAGGCGGAAACGCTTGCCGACCTACCGGTTCAGATGGTCAGCCGCGACTATTTCGAGGTCCTCGGGGTCCGCATGGCGCGGGGCCGCGGTCTGACGGTGGAGCCCGCCACCCGCGACGTGGTCATCAGCCACGGCGCCTGGCAACGCCGGTTCGGTGCTCGCCCCATTGTCGGCGAGACCATCGAGTTGAACGGCGTGCCGCTACGCGTTGCCGGCGTCGCCGGGCCGAGCTTTCTCGGCCTGGCCCGCACGGAAAGGCCCGAGGCCTGGGTTGCCGTCGATCTGGAGGTTCCCCTGGGGTTGCGAGCGGTCTCGACGCTGACGGCACGAGGCAACAGCTGGTTGCGCATCGTAGCGCGCCGGAAGCCGGGCGTGACCGCGGAGCAGGCACGGGCCGCAGCCGCGGTGATGACCGAGTCCCTCAGACAGCACGCTGTAAATCGCGACGTGACGATTCTGCTGGCACCGGCCAACGGCTTTGCGCCCGATGACGCGGGTGAGGCCGGATTCGTTCTTGCCACGTTGATGATCGTCGTCGCACTCGTGCTCCTGATCGCGTGCACGAACGTCGCCAACCTGCTGCTCGCGCGCGGCAAGATGCGCACCCACGAGTACGGCGTGCGTCTCGCGCTGGGGGCAAGCCGCGGCCGCCTCGTACGACAACTGCTCGTGGAAAGCATGCTGCTCTCGGCCGGCGCCGCAATCGCCGGCGTATTCGTCGCCCATTGGTCCGCAGGGCTGCTGGTGCGACTCTTCGAAGGGGTCTACGGCACGCCGTTCTCGGTTGTTGTGGCGCCGGACACTCGCGTCGTTGTCTTCTCCCTCGGGATGGCCGTGGCCAGCGTGGTGGTTTTCGGCCTGGCGCCGGCGATCCGCGCATCCCGGCGCGACGCCTCGCTTTCGATCGCCACCGCGCGCGCCACAGCCGGACGGCGGCACCGCTGGTTGGCCGACACGATGCTGGTGGCTCAGGTGGCTCTGTCGCTGGTTGTGCTGGTCACCGCGATTCTGTTCATCCGCTCGCTGCAGGCGGTTCGTGCCACCGACCCCGGGATGCTGACCGAGCGGCTGCTGGTGATCAGCCTGCAATCGCTCGATCGGGCGCCCGAAGCCGCGTCGCCGCCCAGCGTCGGCTGGCGACGAGACCTCGCCGACAGGATCGGGGCGCTTCCGGCAATCGAATCGCTCGCCTGGACGGGAGACGTTCCGCTTACCGGTGAGGTCGGGCGCAGCTCCGTCTCGCCGCTGGGCGCGAACAAGGAGAGCAGCAGCGTGCAGGTCGCACACGGCTCCGTGAGCCCGCAGTACTTCCGCACCACGGGAATCCGGCTGCTGGCGGGGCGGGACTTCGCACCCACGGACAGCGCCGATGCAGCCCCGGTGACCATCGTCAACGAGCGGCTCGCACAGCTCTTTTGGCCGGGCGAGGAAGCCGTCGGCCAGAAGCTCCGGATCGGCGAAACGGCCCTCGAGGTTGTCGGCGTGGCGGCCACGACCAAGCAGGTGACGCTGACCGAGAGCCCGCGGCCGTTCTTCTATCTGCCCCTCGATCAGCGTCCCGAACGCCTTCCGACGCTCCTCGTGCGAAGCTCCGCGAGCCCGGCGGCAGTCGCGGAGCTCGTGCGCGCTGCGATCACGGAGACACCCCGGGCAATCGCGGCATGGACGGCATTGTTTATTCCGACCGCAAGCCGCAGGTCGATTACTGGCAGGTGCGCAAGGTCTATTCGCCCGTGCAAATCACGGCGCGGATCGCCCCGGCG
>CBDUAS010000088.1:0-9497 GCA_965365185.1 uncultured bacterium
ATACGCGGAGAATTGAAGAACTGACCCATGGACAGAGCGTGAAGATGATTGTCATTGAAGCCCGGCACGATCACCCGGTCACCGAGGTCCCATCTGGCGAGATCAGCCCGGGAGCCGTACCGCCCCTCGGCGTCTTCCACGATGAAGTAGGGCGCGAGGTTTTGCTGTTCCCAGTCGACCAGGCGCACGGCGTACAGATCGACCAGGTTCCCTGCCAGCCTGTTGACCGCCTGGATGTAGGTGGTGTCGTCGGCGAGCTCTTCGAGCGTGTGGTCCTCGCCGTCGCCCTGGATTCCGGAAGCGAGTCGCAGCTCTCCGGTCTCGATATAGGGGACCTGAATGGTGTTGCCGTTGGCGTGAATCTTGAGGAGCTCGAGCTGGTCGATTTCGTCCTTCGAAAAGCGCTCCTCCTGATCCTGATCGAGTGTCGGCTCCAGCGGCACCCAGCCCATGTCCGTCTCCGAGAGGCCGAAGACCTGCAGGGAGACCTGCTGCCCCTCGCTAACCTCGAGGAGGTCCATGTTGTCCCCGCCCACCAGAATCTCGTTCAAGCTGATTTCGGCTTCGGTGCCGATCATCGGCGCGACGTCGCACGCGCCGGTGGACGGACGAGAGGTCGACGTCGGATCGGCCGTCAGCGTGATCGAGTCCGTGTCGATGTGCTTGACGGTGAGGGGCTCGATGATCACCTCGATGCTCGACGGTGGGGCGCCCAGCGTGCGAACCATCGGCGGACGCGGGTGGCTCGGGTTGGCCATGTAGTCCTGCAGGGACATCACCTGAGGCTCCTGCTTCAGGTAGTAGTCCTGCCAGTAGGGGATCATCAACACGTAGTAAGCGAAGGCCGATGCCAGGATGACCAAGGCCCAGTTCAGCGGGTCTTTGAGAGCTCCCGTAATTCGCGATCCCTTTGATCCTTCATTGAGCGCCATGTGGGTTCCTCAGTCCGTGATCACGCACATAAATTCCCGTCGAGCGGGGGGATTATAGCTATTTCCGACGGAGGCTGTCGAGCAACCTACCAGATGTTCGCGTGCGCTGTCGTTCACTCCGACATGGAATCCGCGAAGCGATCGAGGTCGCCACGGCGACCCAGCACGATGAGCGTCGAGCCAGCATCGATAGTGTCGGTCGGAGCGGGGTTGAATGCAACCGATCCGTCCCTCTTCAGTCTGCCGACGACCATGAGGCCATAAAGCTTACGGATATCGGATTCCTTGATTGTCTTGCCGGCGATGGGCGCCGATTCGGGTACGCGGAGCTCCTGCAGCTCGAGCTCCTCCATGTCGGCGTTTCCCGAAACGATGTCGATGAACTCCACCACGGAGGGATGCAGCACCGAGTGCGCCATACGCAGGCCCCCGATGATGTTGGGCGAGACCACGCGATCGGCCCCAGCGGCCTTGAGGCGACGATCGCCATGGTCACTGATGGCGCGCGCCAGCACGAAGCAGTCTGGGCACAGGTCCTTGGCCAGCAAGGTGACGTACACGTTGTCGGCCTCGCTGGGCAACGCCAGGATCAGACCTTTGCTGCGCCTCATGCCGACGGCTTCGAGCGTCTCCTCTTCGGTGGCATCCCCGTGCCACACGAGGTAACCATCGCCGTCGATGCGGTCGGCCATGCTGTCATCGTTGTCGACGACGACGAAGGCGACGCCGGCTTTCCTCAGCTCACGGCACACGACCCGCCCGACCCTGCCGTAGCCGCAGACGATGTAGTGGTTGCTCAGCCGGGAGATATCACGTTCCATCCGTCGTTTCCCTACGACCTCTTGTAGCTCACCTTCGAGAATCAGCCGGGTGACGCTGGCCCCCACCAGGGTGAGCGACGCCAACCCGAAACCGATGATGCTCATGGTGATCAGCTTGCCGGCGGCGCCCAGCGGAAAGACTTCCCGGTAGCCTACCGTGCTCAAGGTGATGATCACCATGTAGAAGCTGTCGAACAACGACCATCCTTCGAACTGCTGATATGCCAGGCTGCCGGCGAGAATGGTCAGCAGCAGCATGGCGAAGCCCACCCACAACATCGTCGGGGCGGTGCTCCGGCGCGCCGTCACGGGAGGGGGCGGCGGTGTGCCACCGGTGGGCGACCGATTCGTTGTCTGCGGCAGAGGATCAGTCCCCTGCACCAGCGCATCAATCGAGCTCGCTGTCTTCGTGCATGGTGGAGAAACCGAGGACCTCGTAGTTCCTCGTGCCCCCGGGCGTCTCCACCTCGACCTCGTCGCCTACGGCGCGGCCCATCAGCGCCCGGCCGATCGGCGAGGAAACCGATATCTTGCCGTTTCGAGGGTCCGATTCGTCCGGGCTGACGAGCCGGTACGAGACCTCTTCGCCGTTGTCGGCGTCGAGTATGTGCACCCGCGACCAGAAGCCGATCGAGTCGCGCGGAATCATGCGCTCGTTGATGTTGGCCAGCGACTGGCGCTTGTCGTACAGGCGGGCGAGTTTCGCCTGCACCAGCTCCTTGCGCTGCTTGGCGGCGTCGTACTCGGCGTTCTCGCTCAAATCGCCGTGCGCAGCCGCTTCGGCGAGCTGGCGCGGCAGTTCCACCTTGAGCTCGCGCTCGAGAGGCGCGATCTCGCTTTCGAGTTGTTTGAGTAGCCTGTCGCGGATGGACATCGCGAAAGTGTAGCCGCCCGGGAACCGGCTGCCAATCTGCTCAGCGGCGCATGACCCGCGCCAGGCCGGCCGCGGCGGCGGTCAGGGTCGGTTCGATGTCGAGCGCCTCGCGGTAGGCGACCTCGGCGTCGCCGGCCCGGTCGAGATACTCGAGAGAAAGGCCGAGGTTGTACCAGTTGTTCGCGTCCCGCGGTCTGACGCGCAGGACGCGGCGGAAGAGCTCTGCCGCGTGGGCGTAGTCCTGCAGGAAGAGCGCCGCCGTGCCCCGTGTTGCGACGGCGTCGAGGTCATCGGGATCGCGGGCGATCAGCGCGTCGAGCAAGCCCGCGGCCTCGTCCACGGATTCGACGCTGATCAGTACGCGCGCCAGGTTGTAGGCGGCGTAGTGGTAGTCGGGCTCGAGCTCGAGGGCCTTGCGGAACGATTGCTCCGCCTCGATCAGCTCGCCGCTTTGGTACGCCTCGATTCCCAGGTTGGTCCAGTGTTCCGGGTCATCGGGTCCCGGTGCGCCGACGGTGATCGTGTGCGCTCCCTGCTCGACAACGGGATTCTCGCGCCGCTCGTAAGCGCCCGGATCGGCGTCGAAATAAAACGCGACCGGCGAACCGAGCGGAGTCGTTTCGTCAGCGGTGATGAAGATCTCCGTGAGGTAGAGCCCCACGGTCCGGCCGCGGGCCAGCCCGATGCCGACGTGCGTGAATTCGGGGTCCATGCGGTTGCGCCGGTGCCCTTCGCTTGCCAGCAACGCGGCGTGCAGCCGGGGCACGCTGCGGTTGCGCGCCACGTTCTCGGCAAGCCGGGGGACCTGTGGATAGGCGACCCGCACGCGGCGCTCGCTCGACAGCCCGAATTCATACGAGTGGTGACTGACCCGGCCGCGGTTTGCTTGCTCCTGGCTGTGCCGGTACGCGAGTAGGGACAACGACGGATCGAGTCGCAGTGGCTGTAGGCCCGCATCAGCGCGGCTGTCGTTGAGCAATCGCAGCACCTCGTCGGCAAGCTCCTCGAGGCTCGGTTGAACTTGCTGGATCAGCGGTGAGGCCGGCGATATCGCACCGCCCTCCGCCGTCGTTGCCGGCTTCGATGCACCGGAACCGAATACCGCGATCCAGGCGACGGAGACGCTCGTGACGATTGCGCCGAAGCTCATGTTGACTCGCTTCTCATCATCGCTGCGGCCGCACGTCTGATGTTGAACAGACCGCTCGCGAAATCACTGGGCGGACCTGTCCCGAGCCGCTCAACGAGCGTCTCCGGGTCGGACCCCGTAGTAGCCCGGACGCGCCTGCACGCGTCCCGGACCCGATCTGAGTCTCACCTCCAGCTCGCGCCACGAGCCTTCCCACGCCTGATTGGTCGGGTAGTAGGAGAGCGAATACTGGCTCTCCAGCTCGCTGGCGATCTCCTCGTAAATGCCCTCCAACTCGTCAAGCCGCAGTGGGAAGTACGCCGACCCACCGGTCGCCTCGGCGAGCATCTGCAGGTTCTCGACGCTGCCGCGCACCGCTTTCGAAGCGTCGCCGAGCTCGGTGGCGTCGTGCATGAGCTGCAGCCCGATCGTGTACACGAGCACGTCCGACTGGCGGGTGTACTCGAGCACGTCCTCGAAGCCGAACGTGCTCTCGACGTCGAGTCCGTCGGAGAGCACGATCAAGGCCCGGCGCCCCGTGCGACGGTTCACTTTGCGCAGCGATTCGACGATGGCGTCGTACAGCGCGGTGGCGCCATCCGGGCGCGTCGTCTCGATGGCCCGGCGGAGCGCCGGCACATCGTCGGTGAAATCGGCGTGCAGGTAGACGCGGTCGTTGAAGCCCAACACCATGGCGCGGTCGGGTCCGCGAAGCAACGTGTCCACCAGCCGGTTCGCGCCGGCGCGGGCGCTGCTGATGCCGCCACCGATCATGCTGCTGCTGCTGTCGATGAGCATCGCAGCGGAGACCGCGGTGTCCTCGCCCTTGGCGAAGCTCACCAGTTCTTGTTCGACCCCGTCTTCGATAACGACGAAGTCGTCGGCGGTCAGCCCCTCAACGAACCCACCTCCCGGTTGTCGCACGGTGACGTTCAACGTCACCACATCGACGCTTACACCGAAGCCGATGAGCCCACGTTCGAGGACGCGCGTATCGGTGGCGATTTCGCCGTCCGTGCCCACGGCAAGCGCCCGCAGCACGAAAACGTTCTCTTCCTCGGTTGCCTCGAAGGTCGCCCGCGGCGCGTTGCCCTCCCCGCGGCCGACGATCTCGTCGTTGACGTTCAGCTCCCAGAGGAGCGCCGCCGGTCCGTCGACCGCGGCCGTGAAGGTCATCTCGCCGAGCGGGGTAGCGCTCTCGGAGGGGCTGATGATGCGTACGCCGAAGTCGGCTTGCGGCAACCTGGCCGGGTCGTCCGCCCGGGGCGTGAGCGAATCGGGCTCGGTCGCGGTTTCGACCTCGACGCCGCCCCCGGCGACCGTCAGCTCGGCGACCGACTCGATCGCCTGCCCCGCCTCGAGGCGCTCCAGCGGTGAGCCGTCCGGGCCGGTGGCTTCTGCCGGCGTACGAACGATGAGATAGGAGTTGAGCAGATCGGCCTGGTCACGCAGCAAGCGCTCGGTCAGCACCTCCGGGTCGGCCGCCTGCCAGTAGCGCGCTTCGATGCGCGCCGGTCCGGTGCCGCGGCGCGGATACTCGACGAAGTCGCGCGCCACCAAGCGTTCCCCCGGCGGCACGAGGATGAAGATACGACGCTGCGTGCGGCTCGCCGGCCGATCGATCCACTGGGCGCTGACCAGCAGCCCGATCCCGAGGGGTTCCTCGCCCAGGTTGCGCAGCGTTACGGAGAAGTTCTCCACCCGCTTGCGGCCGACCTGGCGGATATTGCCGTCGAAGTGCAGCTCGCCGATCTCGATGCGCTCGTCGAGCGGGAAGAACGCGCGCACGCGATCGGCGCTGCCGAATCCGAATCTGTTGTTGCTGCTGTTGATGTCGGGCAACAGCCCGCCCGGGTCGACGCGGACTTCCACCGGGCGGTCGGAGATATCCAGCTCCCACGATTGACTCCCCTCACCCACCGGAATGTCGGCGTAGACCACCTCGCCGCTGGCGAGCCGGACCTCGACCTGCGTCCACAGCGGCACGCTGCCGCCGCGATTGACCCGGCCGCGGATACGGTTTCCGCCATCGATGACCTGTACGTCCTCGATCGCCAAGTCGATCTTCGCTAGCGGGTCGAGCCAGCTATCGAGGAGCGCTTCCGGTGCGGGCTCCAGGTCGTCGGGTAGATTGCCCACGGCGGTTTCGCGAATGTCGGAAGCCGCCGGTGCGTTGACCGCGAGCACGAGCAGATTGGTCACCGCGGCCTCGCCGTAGAGCGACTCCAGCAAGCGGAACGTCGCCAGCGACTTGCCGCGCGCCGCGTCTCCGGCCGCCTCGCGTGCCGGGCCCGTCAGCCCGATCTGCACATTCGCGCGCGCCGCCCGCGTGTATGCCGCCTCGAGGTTGTACAGGACGGGCGTGGTGGAACGGTCCCGCCGTGCCAGCAATTCGGTCATGTACAGAGCCGCACCATCGATCCACCATGCGTCGGGATCGTCGGCGCGCAGAAAATAGAGCCGGGCGATCGAGTAAGCGGTGATCCAGCGCGCGTATCCCTGCGCGAAAGCAACGCCGTAGTCCTCCGCCAACAGCGCGAACGGGTCGGCGAATCCGACGGTGACGCCCTCCCCGTCCCGCTCGACACGGACCTGCGCCGTGGTCTGCCCGGCGGCCATGGGATCGGGCGTCCAGCGCATCGCCCCGGCCGGTGGCGGCGTTCCGAGGATGTCGTTGAAGGTCTGCGCCGCGGCGTCGGCAAACCCGGCCAACCTGCGCGCCCATTGGCCGCGACCCGCTGGGTAGATGATCGTCACGGGTGCGCTGGAAAGCTGTAAGGTCTCGATCTCCTGCACGGGCGCGCCGCTCTCCCGCGCGGCGTCGACGGCGGGCACACTTACGCCAATGAAAAGACACAACGACAAAGCTGCAAATGTCACGGAACCGCGCATAGAAAACGCCCTTCGAGGACAGGGGAGCATGCTCCGAGTATAGCATCGGGAGGACCCTGAACCATGGTTGAGAGGCGTCCTCCCGCGTGCTACGATCGAAGCTCTGCTCGGGACGATAAGCCTCTTGTTTTCAACGAGTTAGAGGCTCAAGGTCGGGTCTTCTACGAGGGCGGGCGTCAGGGCGATGACGATCCTGCCGGAGTGACGTCCAGCAATGTCGAGTGAGCGTTTCGAGGTCGTCATCGTGGGGGCGGGCCTCGCCGGCTCGGCGGCTGCCCTGACGCTGGCGCGGGCGGGCGTCGAGGTCCTGGTCATCGAACGCGGGGATTATCCCGGCGCCAAGAATCTCTTCGGAGGCATTCTCTATTCCGGCGTCCTTGCCGAGCTGATTCCGGAGTTCTGGACCGACGCCCCGGTCGAGCGTCATATCGTCAACCGGCGGTGGATCACCTTGAACGAAGAGTCGCAGGTGGCGCTCGATCTCAAGAGTGACCGGTTCAACGAGCCCCCCTTCAACAACACGTTTACGGCCCTGCGGTCGAAATTCGATCGTTGGTTTGCCGAGCAGGCGGAAGCTGCCGGCGCCTTCATCATCACCGAGACGACAGCGGAGGAGTTGCTGCTGGAGAACGGCAAAGTCGTCGGCGTGCGGACCGGGCGAGAGGAAGGCGACGTACTGGCCGATTGTGTGATCCTCGCCGAGGGGGCCAACGCGTTGATCAGCGAGGCGGCCGGTCTGCGCAAGCTCATGAGTCCGACGAACCGCGTCAATGCCGTGAAGGAGGTCTTGAAGCTGCCTCCCGAGATCATCGAGGACCGATTCCACCTCGAAGGCAATCAGGGAGCCGCGTTCGAGTATTTCGGCGGCGCAGTGAAGGGGATGGTGGGCTCCGGGTTCATCTACACCAATCGCGACAGCATCTCCGTCGGCGTCGGCTGTCTCATCGACGACTTCCTCACGAAGAGGGTGGCTCCGTACGAGCTTCTGGATTACTTCAAGGCACATCCGTCGGTTGCGCCGTTGCTGCGCGGCGGCGAAACCGTGGAGTACGCCACCAAGATGATCCCGGAGGATTCCTACAACGACTTTACCGATCTGTATGCCGACGGCGTGATGCTCGTCGGGGATTGCGCCGGCCTGGTCAACCCCTCGATCCACCACGAGGGCACCAACCTGGCGATGGCGTCCGGTGTATTTGCAGCGGAGGCGTTCGTCGAAGCGCGCGACAAGAAGGACTTCTCCCGCAACGGCCTCGCTGCATACCGCAAACGTCTCGATGATTCCTGGGTCATGAAGGATCTGGCCCACTATCGCGATGCCGTGCATTTCCTCCGCAACAACCGCGAGTTCGTGGACGACTATCAGCAACTGACCGTGGAGTTGGTGCGCGACTACTTCACCGTCGACGAGACGCCGAAGGCGGAGGTGCGCAAACGACTGATTCGCAAGGTTCGCGACGAGGTAGCCTTCTGGCGGCTGGCCCGACAGATGTGGCGGGCCCGCAAGACACTCATGTAAGGGGGGTGACTGCGCCGATGGGAATCGATGTGAAGGAGTACTTGAAGCCGCACGTGAGTCTGTCGCTCGAGGAGCGTCTCGACCTGGTGCGCCGCCGTTTCGCAGACGAGTCTCACATCGAGGTCGACCAGGAGGCGTTTCGCGCGGACGCCGAGAAGGCCGTGTTATTCATCTGCCCGGCGCAGGTGTTCAAGCTCAACGAGGAAGCAGGCACCTGTATCGTCAACTACGAGGACTGCCTCGAGTGCGGAACCTGCCAGGTTGCCCGGCGATACACGACCTGGCGCAACCCCAAGGGCGGCTACGGCGTGACGTACCGGTACGGTTGAGCCACGAGGGCGGTCGCGCTGTGCCAACGACCTCGACCCCGTCTCAAAGACGCCGCACGAACACCCGGTAGAAAGCCTCCTGCTTGAGAATACCGAGGAACTCGTTTCCCGTGCTCAAGCACCACGCCGGGATGTCGACCTCCACGCCGGCGTCGTCGGCGAGGAGCTCGAGCACCTCCCCGATGTCCACCGCGGCGATGTTGTCTTGCGTGCGGATGACGGGCTCGGGACAGAAGGTCCCCCGCGCATCGACGCGTACGGCCGGCGAGGTGGCCTGCAGGGCCTTCGGATCGAGCGTGCCGCGCGTATGGCGACGCAGCGTGGGGTCGCGCCGCCGCCGGGCCGCCGCCAGCCGACCGCTCAAATGCGCATCTCCTCCAGCTCCGCGTCATCCTGCAGCGGAACGACCGTGAGTTGCCCCTCCTGGTCGCCCATGCGCCAGCGCACGGGAACTCTGGGCTCCGCCCTTCCGTCGCTGTAGCGCGCGGTGATGCGACAGGCTACCTCCAGCTCGTGCGCTGAGGGCTGCCCCTCCAGGAGTGTCAGGGGAGACGGGAATTCATCCACCCACACTTCCGCCCGCCCCTCGACGAAACGCTGCATGTAGGCGTTTTCGCCCTCGTCCCTGCCGACGACCAGCTTCACGTCGCCGCTGAGCCGAAAGTGGCGGCCGACCTTGAGCAGCATCATGTCATCGGCGGACACGTCCGTGCCGTGGTGGGCGAGGAAATCCTGCAGCTTGCGCGCGTAGTTCTCGTCCGGCAGAAAACAGCAGCCGCCCGCCGGCTGCGGGTAGTCGACAATGCCGAGCTTCTCGGCGAGCTCCATCTGCCGCTTGCGAGAGCGACCGGAGATATCGAACAGCGCGTCACGATCGACCCAGCCGCGCTCCTCGGGGATCGATTCGGGCAAGAGCTTGGCGCTCAGCGGTCGCAAGAGAAGCCGCCCCAGCCCCGACTCCTCGGCAACGTCGTCGAGCGGCGGACGTCGCTGGCTCATCG
>CBDUAS010000089.1:0-9346 GCA_965365185.1 uncultured bacterium
AAGATCGAGCGTCAGAATGCCGCCGGGGGGCTCGCCGAAATGCTGCAAGACCCAGCTCGGGCCCGCCGCGACCTCGGCGGCCGGAACCGCGATTTCGTTGACCGCCACGAGCCGTGGCCCGCCGGAGGACGGCGACGAGACGTTGAGTAGCTCGACAGCGGTTTCGGGCTCGATCTCGAGGCGGATCCTGCGAGCCGTCGCGTCGGCGACATCGAACACCACGCGGGCCGCGGCGCGCGGCACGTCGACTGTCGGCGCCGGCGACAGCCGGTAACGGCGCGGGTTGCCGGCAAGGAACGGCGCCAGATCGCCGGGCGTCGCTTCCGCCCCGACGAAACGCTCGACCCAGCCGTCATCGCCCCCCTGCATCGTCGCCCAAACAGCGCCGCCGGACTCGTGATCCATGGCGTAGACCAGGTCCGACGGGATCGGCCGGCGCGGGCCGGGGCGCGCGTCGACAACACCGAGGCCGGCAAAGCCGACGGCCAGGGCGAACGCGGTGGCGGGCAACCACCAACTGTTGCGCCGTTGCGCGATGTCGAACAACGGCAACAGAAGCGTGAGCAACAGCGTGATCGCTGCAGCGATCGCCGGCGCCGCGCTGATGTTGAGTCCTATGTAGAGCGCCCACACCAGCGGGAAGAGAAGGACGACAATCGGCACGCTGAGCACCGTGACAACCGCGAGGTCGCTCCATGAAGGCGGCGGCGCACCGCCGCCCACCAGCGAATAGGCCACGACGGCCATGGCAAAGACCACCGGCCACTGGAAGAGCATGCTGAGGCCGGGCGCAAACCAGCCGGACGTCAGGGCCAGACCGAGGGGCAGAACGAGTGCGCCCAGGGCGAGAGACGGCACGTTGAATCGACGCCGCGCCAGGGCCAGCAACTCGGCGACGATCCCAACGCACACGGCGGTGATCGCCAGCATGTACCAGCCCTCGTTGTACAGCGCCCTGCCGACAATCGAGCCGAGCTCGTGGTGTGCTCCCTGCACGAGCTGCCAAAGCAACCACGAGACGCCGGCCGCGGCCGCGATTGCCGCCGCGGCGAGACCGACCCCGGCGCAAACGCCGCCGAGCGCAACGCGTCCCGTCCGCCGGCCGCGGAGGATGAGCACGACGACGAAGAGCGCCGTCAGCACGGCGAGAGGGAACGCCCAGGCGACGCCGTACGTGACCAGTCCCAGAGGGCCGGAGCGAAAGAAGACGACGTCCGCAGCCGTCTTCGGGCGCGAAAGATCCAACCGGCCGAAGTGACGGGCGAGCGACAACGCGTGCTCTCCATGGTGCTGGAGAGCCGCGGGCGAGAGATTCTCGATCGTATCCGTGGTCCGGTGATAGCGATCGGCGCCCTCCGCTATGGCGAAGTTCAGACCGGTCGCGCCGGCTCGCTTGAAGATGCTGAAGTCGGTATCGCGGGGCAAGCGGCGATAGATCTCGTAGTACAGGGAGCTTCCCGTCGGAGGGGGGTCGGCGCGGGCGAACTCGCGCACCCCCCAGCCGTTGCCGGGGTTGGTCTCGATCATTGCCGCCTGCCCTGCGGCGCCGCGCGCCTCGAAGTTCAACACCACGTCGATGTCGTCCCACCAGGGATGCTCGTCGACGAAGCCGCGCGCACCCATGAGGCCGAGCTCCTCGGCGTCGGTTATCAACACGTAAAGGTCGTTGCGCAAGGCGACCGACTCGCGCAGCGCCCGCAGGGCCTCGAGAATCGCCGCAACGCCGGAGCCGTCGTCACCGGCTCCGGGCGGGAGCTGCTGGGTGTCGTAGTGCGCCGCCAGCGCCACGCCACCGGTCGAGTCCGTGCCCCGCCTGCGGGCGACGACGTTGCGCACGGTGACGGCACGGATGACGCGCCCCGGCCCACCGAGGACCGTCGTCTGGTGGACCTGCACCTCGAAGCCGAGCCCCTCGAGCTCGGCAATCAGGTATTCGCGCACCCGCCGGTGCTCCGACGAGCCCGGCATGTGGGGCCGGGCCGCTATGTGCTCGAGATGACGCCACGCCCGCATCGCGGAGAAGCGCTCGGGTGACGCATCGGCGGAGACCGCTGCGGGTGGGCGCTCGAGCCACCACGCACCCGCGGCGGCAAGCACCGCCAGCAGCACGGCGACCTGACCCAGCAACCGGGGCACGGTCTCGAGACGGCGCGGATCAGCGGCTTCCGCTCGCCCCTCGGCGCCCGGCTCGCCCGCGCTCGTCACCGGTTCGCAGCCCGACGGACGATCAAGCCTGCCGGGTGACGTCCCGGATCGTATGCGGGATTCAGCTCCGAAGGAACGTAGGCGTCGACCTCTTCACGCCACCGCACCATGATCTCGTGCAGCTCCGCCACCTTTTCCGGCATCGCGTCCGAGAGGTCGTCCGCCTCGCCGAGGTCAGCCGCCAGGTCGTACAGCTCGAGACGACCGTCCTCGAAGAACTCGATGAGCTTGTAGTCCCCGTAGCGGACCGCAGCCGCCGGCGTCGTTCGCCAGGGGCCGATCATCTGCCCCGCCTCGAGGTAGGCGGGGAAGTGCCAGAACAGGGGACGGTCGGTGAGCTCCAGGGGGGCGGGATCTCCGTTCAGGAGCGGCACGATGCTGACCCCGTCAAGCACTTGGCGGGGTCGGGGCGCACCGGTGATCTCCAGCAAGGTCGGGTACAAGTCCGTGCCGATCACCGGCACCCGCGAGATGCTCCCGGGGTCGGTATGACCCGGCCAGCGCACCACCAGGGGCTCACGAACACCGCCCTCGTAGAGCATTCCCTTCGAGCCGCGCAGCGGCGCCATGGAGGTCACGGTTCCCAGCCCGCCGTTGTCGGCGTAGAAGATCACCACGGTGTTGTCCGCGATGCCGAGCTCCTCGAGCTTGCCCACCACGCGACCGACACTGTCGTCGACGCTCTCGACCATGGCCGCGTAGCGCGGGTTGTCCTGGCCGTTGGTACCTCGTTTGTCGCGATACTTCTCTTCCAGCTCGGGTTTGGCCTGGATAGGGGTGTGAACGGCGTAATGCGTGAGGTAGAGGAAGAACGGATCTGCGGCCTTCTCCTCCATCCAGCGCAGCGCCTCGTCGGTGAGACGGTCGGTCAGGTACTCGCCCTCCGCTCCCCCTTCCTGCAGTCCGGGGATGCGAACGACGTTGTCCTGTCGCCGCCGCTCGTAGGGCCAGAAGTAGCTCTGCGGCGTCCCCCAGTCATCTCCGGCAACGTTGAGATCGAAACCTTGATCGGTCGGCAGATGGCCCTCGCCCCCCAGGTGCCACTTGCCCATGCTAGCGGTGGCGTATCCGCGCTGCCGGAGAGATTCCGCGATGGTGACGATGTCGAGGTCCAGCTCGGTCTCGGTCTCGAGCACTTGGAACATGCGCTCCTTCGGGTCTCCGCGGTTCGACGGCGTCACCGAGTAGATTCCGTGTCGCGGCGTGTATTGGCCCGACATCAGGCTGGCACGAGAAGGTGCGCAGTTGGGACCGTTGGCGTAGGCGTTGGTGAACACCATCCCCTCGCCGGCCAGCCTGTCGATATTCGGCGTTTCGTAATAGCGGCTGCCCATGAATCCGACGTCGCGCCAGCCCAAATCGTCGATGTACACGAGGACGATGCTCGGGGGCGCCCGGGAGGCGGGATCAGCATCGAGCGAGGGGCTGTGAAGCTCCGGGACCGGCGCCAGCAGCGTCAGCGTAAGGGCGCCGACGGCCGCCAGCATCGCGGCGGCGACTCGGCTGCGTCTCATGCTCCTCAAAAGACCACCTCGATTCTCTCTCTGTCGTCCGCCATCGTCAGGCCGGTGAGCCGCTGAGTCTGCCCGGTCTCGGGCTCGCCGACTACCAGCGTGTAGGTGGCGTCGGCATCGAATACCATGGGCCGGAACGTCGTGCCTTCGATGCGGATGGTGTAGATCACCTCGCCCGACGCTTCTTCGACGAGTTGCACCACCGGGTCGCTGAGACCGCTGACCTCGAGCGTCGGCAGATAGCCGGTCTCGCCGCCGTAGTTGTCGAGTTGGTTGAACCTCACCGGCCAGCCGTAGAACTGCTCGGCCTCCGGCTGTGACGGATCCACCCATCGCGGCCACGCCTCGAAGACGATCTGACGGCTGGTCTTGTCGAAACGGATGATGCCGTAGCCCGGAACGCGATCGTACAGCGCCGACGGTTCGACCCCAGAGCGTACCGGGTTGGCCACGGCGTGCACGCTCATGCGGTTGCCGAAGCCGTCGAAGTGCTCCCCGGTGTAGGCAGGCGTCCCGGGTGCGCGGTTTGCTCCCGGCTCCGGAGGGTACCAACGGCGCGGCCAGAGGTTGGCGACGGCAGGGACGACGAACGCGTACGGGCCGTCGTTGAACCCGTCGATGCCGTACTGGATGGCGCTGCCGAGGTGCTGGTCGCCGGCGACGTGCGGCGCGAACGCCTTGCGCATGGCCCGCAGTGCGCGGTTGCGCCCCGATTGCGGCCAGCCGCCGGAGTCGGCATCGGCGGCCTTCTTGTCTCCCTCGACGTACTCGCCCGGGCCGGGCAGCTCGAGGCCGGGGATCACGGCGCCGCTGGTGTCCGTCTCCGGGATCGTTGCCAGATTCGAAAACAACGTCTGCGACAAGAGCACCTTCATCCAGGTACCGCCATTCCAGTCCTGCGCCCAGTCCTCGAGGAAGTCCAGTTGGCGCCGGCCGAGAAGCACCGCCCCGGGGACATCGGCGTCGCGTGGGTCGAAGCGCGGGTTTTGAAACCAACCGTTGCGGATACGAGCCGCCGGCACCGCGACGGCCGGAGCCGACTTGAACATGCGGTCCGAGACCACCGCCATGCTCACGCCACCGTACTCGACGCTCGAGTACCACACCGAGATGCCCTGCTCGATGGGCGTTGGATCGTACGGATCCGGGTGATGTGAGCTCTGTGTCCGGTGCACGGCGTTCACCCAGCGAGCATCCATCGTGTAGCCACCCGAATCCTGCGCCGTGATGTCATCGATGGCCTCCCCCTTCTTGCCCCCGGCGCCCCAGATGTTGCCCTGGTAGACGTCGTGGTCATCGGGCGTGGCCAGCGTCGGGATATCACGCATCAGGTCGCGGAACGACCAGATGAACCAGTACCAGTGGTAGAGGTAGTCGAGCGCCGCCTCGTCGTAGGGCTCACGCACGATCCCCGCCAGGCCGCCCTCGTAGATCTGGTCGCCGGCAAAGAAGAGCATGTCGGGATCGTGGTAGGCGACCGCCTCCGCCACCTCGGCGTGCGGGAACCAGATGCCCGAGTGGTTCCAGTAGCCCCGTGCCGAGGCATCACGATCGGGTCGGGCGGAGAAGTGCTGGCAGTTCATCGATGCGAGCACGAAGTCTTCGCCACGTGGCTCGGCGCGAATCGTTCCTCCGTAGGTGAAGGTCTCCGTGGCACCACCCGCGCGAGAGGCTGCAATGTCGCCGCCGACGCGCAAGTCGTAGACGATCCGGTACGGCGTGTCCGCGGAGGCGTCCCAACCTTCGACGCGGAACGGCATGGTGTAGCTGAGGTCGACCAGCTCCCCGGTGGCCACCGTCTCCCAGGAACCGTTGCGCTGGATCTGTAGCTGCCCGGTGCGCACGTCTCCGGGGCCGAGCGGGCCCATCTGCGCCGTCATCTTGAGCGTGCCACGGCTCAGCGTGTGCATCGCGCCCATGACCGGACCGAACGCCCGGTCGGGGTGGTGAACGACCTTCGATCCGCTCACGCTCCAATCGCGGAACCAGTAGCCCGGCCCTGTGGTGGCCACAGGCGATTCGAACGGGCGTGGCTCACGCCCCTCGAGCTGACCGTTTTCCACGAGGTGGCGGCTGTTGTGCGATACCAAACCCACGGTGCCCGACAGGTACTCGGCCGGAATGTCCTCGTACGTCGCCTCGCCCAGATTCGCCCCGCTTTGTCCGTCGCGAACCGACACGACCAGGCGGTAGCCGCTGCGGGAATCCACAGGCTCCGCAACCAGATCGAGAACGACATCCTCGAAGGCGCTGTCTCCGACCTCGACGGACGTCGGATCGATCAGCGGCCATGCATCGGCGCTGCTCGACACGTTGGCTCTCACCGACTTGGGGCTGTCGATGGCCGAGTTGTCGCGCACGACCACCTTGCCGGTGCCGTCCAGCGCCACGATCAAACCGCCGTCAGGCGCCGGCCAGTCGTGCACCAGCGCGCTGATTCGATGGTCGACGTGATCGCCTCCGGCGCCGATGAGAAAGCCGGTCCAGGTGTTCTCGTGCGCCGTGCCTCCGGGCTCGATCGGGCCGGTACGGACGCTCATCTCCAGCCGCCCCGGCTCTTCCGACAGGGCGTAGGTCAATAGCTGCAGCGTGCGCACGGACCGACGCGAATCTCCGACGATCGCCTCGACGCGATTGCCCGACAGCCTCCAGTCCTGCAGCCGGTTGCCGTAGTAATCGGGTCCGATCCACACCCGCTCGAGCCCGGGGAGGCGCATGGTGAACGCGGCGCCGGTCTCGCCGGTGGGTGCGCACCCAGCGGCCGCCGCGACGATGCAGGCGGAGGAGCAGAAGAAGAGGACCGAGAAAGGAGCGACACGGCGACGAAACGACGGACGGGGGAACCTGCGCGGCGCGTTCATGCCACACGTGTGCCACGAGACCGGGAATTTCGCAACGTCGGAGGCTCGCCGGAAACGGCTGCACAGGGTGTCGGTGACGGCATGGCCACAGCTCGCTCCGTCGCGGTAGTGCGCCGCCGGCGAGCTCGCCGATGACCAAGGGATGGCCGGGCAACCGCTGGACAGCCCGGCGGCCGTTGTGTACATTTTGTACAAATCTTACAAAAGGAGCCGGATCTCATGGAGAACATCAGCGCCGCCGACGCCCGCAAGCAGCTCGCCGAGCTGCTGTCACGCGCGGCATACGGCAAGGAACGGTTCGTGCTGACGCGGCACGGCAAGGAGATGGGCGCCATCGTGCCGGTGGAGGACCTCGACCTGCTCGAGCGGCTCAAGAAGTTCGCCTCGCGCAAGGAAGTGGAGGCCGCCCTGCGCGAGATCGAGGGCGAGGGCACGGCGTCCTGGGACTCGATCAAGAAGTCGCTCGGTCTCTGAGGGATGCGACGGTGAGCACGAACGATTCGGCCGGAGACGACCGAGCGGCACAGGCACGGGACGGAACATCGGCGAGGCACCGCGTCGAGCTTTCGCGGCGCGCCGAAAGCACGCTGCGCGCCCTTCCCCGCGACCAGCAACTCGTGGTGGCGCGCCGCTTCGATCAGATCGCCCGGCACGGTGTGCCGGGCGATGCGCTCGTGGGCGATGCCGATGTGCGCATCGTCGACGCTGGGGATCACCTCTTGATGTGTCTGGCGCGCGACGATGCCGTGGTCGTCGCCGCCATCGAGGCGCTCCAGGAGCCGGCGCGGCAAACCGTGCGACGCGCCGCCAAGGCGCCGCTGCTCGGCGCGCTCAGCGGCCGCGTCGGTCGAGTGGTGGCCGATCTGTGGATGGACCTGCGCTTCGCGGTACGCACCTTCCGGCAACGGCCGACCTTCGTCGCCGTCACCATCCTGACGCTGGCGCTCGGCATCGGCGGCAACACCGCGGTGTTCGGGGTCTTCTCGAACGTCTTTCTCGGTGAACTGCCGCTGCGCGACGCCGATCGGCTGCTGCGGCTGCGCAACTATTCCGTCGCCGACAACGGCGAAATCCGAACGTATGCGATGACCTCCCGCGACTTCCTGGCCATTCGAGAGGGCAGCCGGATGTTCGAGGACGTCATCGCCGTCAACAGCAGCAGCTTCACCATCTCCAGTGCCGAGGCGCCGGAGCGAATCCAAGGGGTCTACGTCGCCGAGCGGTTGACCGCGATCTACGGGGTCGAGCCGGTCATCGGCACGACCTTCACCCCCGAGCAGGAGGCGGCCGGCACCGACTCCGGCGTGGTGCTGATCGGCAACGGCCTCTGGCAAAGGCGCTTCGGTGCCGATCCGACGGCCATCGGCACGAGGATCTTGGTCGACGGACAACCGAAGGTGGTCGTAGGCGTGATGCCGCCCGGCTTTCGCTTCCCGTACGGCTCGGAGCTGTGGACGCCGGGCAGCTTCGATCCCGCCGACGGGCGCAATCACGATCTCAACGTCATGGCGCACATGAAGCCCGGAGTGACGATTGAGCAGGCACAGCAGGAGATGGACGCGATCTCCGCCAGATTGGCCGAGGAGTTTCCCGACACCAACCGGGATGTCGGTATCCAGCTCATGTTCGCGCGCGACAACGCCATTGATGGCGACGACGATACGGTGCGGGCACTGTTCGGCGCCGTGGCGTTCTTGTTGCTCATCGCCTGCGTCAACGTCACCAACGTGCTGGTCTCCCGCTTCATGGGGCGGCAGCGGGAGATCGGCATCCGCGCTGCCCTGGGCGCCGGTCGCTTCCGGCAGTTGCGCCAGTTTCTCGCCGAGACCGTGCTGATCTTCGTGGCCGGCGGCGCTGCCGGGTTGCTGTTCGCCGTGTGGCTGGACGACTACCTCGTCGTGTTGGTGCCGCAGTCGATGCGCACCGACTTCGCCTTCGGCGAAGCGGGCATGAGCGCCGGGCTGGTGAGCTTCGCCTTCGCGCTGTCAATCTGCGCCGCCCTGGTGTGCGGGGGCGTGGCCGCGCTCAAGGGCACGACCGCCGAGCTACATCAGGCCCTCAAAGAGGGGGGACACTCGTCGGGCTCACGATCGCGGCGCTTCCTACAGCGCGGGTTGGTCGTCGCCGAGGTGTCTCTCGCCCTCGTGTTGTTGGTCGGCGCCGGGCTCATGATCGAGCATTTCCGCACGTTGCAGGCCGAGGAGCTGGGCTTCGACCCTGAGAGCCTGTTGACGATGCGGGTCGACCTCGAAGGCAGCTCCTACGAGACCGCCGAGCAACGTTCCGGTCTGCTGCGCTCGATCGAAGAGTCACTGGCCGCGGTACCCGGCGTCGTATCGGTGGGAATGACGAGCACCAATCCCCTGTGTTGCGGCGATTGGGGCGCGGTCATGGAGATCGAAGGAAGAGAGGCGGCGTCGGACGGCTCGCTCATCTTGCTGACGCATCGATACGTGACGCCGGGGCTCTTCGAGGCGATGGACATCGACCTCGTTCGCGGTCGCTTGATGGCCGAGACCGACGACGCTCGCGCCGAGCCCGTGGTCGTGATCGACCAGCGCCTGGCCGATCACTACTGGCCCGGCGACGATCCGATCGGCAAACGCATACGGCCCGGAAATCGGCAGTCGGCCCCCTGGCGCACGGTCATCGGGGTGGTCGAGCAGATCAAGGACACCAGCGATTACGACGATGCCTGGTACCTTCCGTTCCACCAGGACGCGGCAGCGCGGGGCACCGACAGTCTGCACTTCATGCTGCGGCTCG
>CBDUAS010000090.1:0-9303 GCA_965365185.1 uncultured bacterium
CCCCCAGGGTATACGTGCTCGACGGATATGGTGGCGTCAACAGCGGCGGCGGCGCTCCGGTGGTGAGCCCGCCAACGCCGTATTTCGGTTTCGACGTCGCCCGTGACCTCGAGTTGGCCGCGGTCGGTGTTTACGTGCTTGACGGGTTCGGCGGCCTGCATGCCGGTGGCGGCGCGCCGCCCATGGCGGGACCGACGTACTTCGGCTTCGACGCCGCGGCGGACTTCGAGCTCACCTCCCCGGGCAACATCGCGCTCGACATCTACGGCGGTATCCACTTCAACGCCGGTTCTCCGGTCATGTCGCCGCTGACCCCTTACTTCGGATTCGATGCCGCTCGTGACCTCGAGGTCGCACCCGGAGGCGGATTCTACGTCTTCGATGCCTGGGGCGGCCTCCATTTCGGCGGCTCGATTCGTTCGGCGGCGTGCACGCCGTAGGGGGTGCCCCGGCGTTGACCTCGCCGCCGCCCTACTTCGGCTTCGACGCGGCGCGCGACCTGGAGACGGCGGGAACCGGAATTTACGTCCTGGACGCCTGGGGCGGCCTCCACGCCGCCAACGGGGCCAGCGTGATCTCGCCCGCGCCTCCGTACTACGGCTTCGACATCGCCAAGGACCTGGAGATCCGCTAGCAAGAACAGCGGTGCCATAGACGATGGAGCGGCCGGCCTCGAGTCCCTCGACTCGGGGCCGGCCGTCATTGTTTTCGCCGTGCGGGCCCGCCCCAAGCTCGGATATCCGTCGCCTGACCCGCTTCCGGTCTCAGCCCCGCGTCAGCTTCCGGTACTTGATGCGATGAGGCTGATCCGCGTCGTGCCCCTTACGGGCCTTGTAGTCGGCCTCGTAATCGGCGTAGTTGCCGGCGAACCACTCCACGTGCGAGTCCCCCTCGAAGGCGAGGATGTGCGTGGCGATGCGGTCGAGAAACCAGCGGTCGTGGCTGATGACGATGGTGCAGCCGGCGAACTCGAGCAAAGCCTCTTCGAGCGCCCGCAGCGTATCGACATCGAGGTCATTGGTGGGCTCGTCGAGGAGCAGCACATTGCCGCCAGCCTTCAGCACGCGTGCCAGGTGGGCGCGGTTGCGCTCACCGCCCGACAGGTGCTTGATCTTCTTCTGCTGGTCGGCCCCCTTGAAACCGAACGAGGCCACGTAGGCGCGGGAATTGACGCTGCGCTTGCCCAGCTCGATGGTGTCGTGACCTTCGCTGATCGCTTCCCACACGGTCTGCTCGGGTTCCACCAGGTCGCGGGTCTGATCCACGTAGGCGAGCCGCACCGTGTCACCGAGCTCGAGCGAACCGGCGTTCGGCTCCTCCTTCCCGACGATCATACGAAACAGCGTCGTCTTGCCGGCGCCGTTGGGACCGATCACGCCGACGATGCCCGCCGGCGGCAGCGAGAACGACAGATCGTCGATCAACAGCCTGTCGCCGTACCCCTTGGTCAGACCGGCGGCGTCGATGACCTTGTCGCCCAGCCGCGGGCCGGGTGGAACGTAGATCTCCACGGTCTCGGGTAACCGCTCGGTGTTCTCCTGCAACAACTTCTCGTAGGCGCCGATCCGCGCCTTGCTCTTGGCGTGCCGCGCCCGCGGAGCCATGCGTACCCACTCGAGCTCGCGCTCGAGCGTGCGCTGGCGGCGCTTGTCCTGCCTGGCCTCCCGCGACAACCGCTCCTGTTTCTGCTCCAGCCACGAGGAGTAGTTACCCTCCCAGGGGATGCCCGCACCGCGGTCCAGCTCGAGGATCCAGCCGGCGACGTTGTCGAGAAAGTAGCGATCGTGGGTGATCGCCACGACCGAGCCCGGGTACTCCTGCAGGTGACGCTCCAGCCAGGCGACCGATTCGGCGTCAAGATGGTTCGTCGGCTCGTCGAGCAGCAGCAGGTCCGGCTTCTGCAGCAGCAAGCGACACAGTGCTACCCGCCGCTTCTCGCCACCCGAGAGGTCGTCGACGACCATGTCCGACGGCGGGCAGCGCAGCGCGTCCATGGCGATCTCGAGCGTGGTCTCGAGCTCCCAGCCGTTGGCCGCGTCGATCTTGTCCTGCACCTCACCCTGTTTTTCCAGCAGCTCGGTCATGGACGCTTCGTCGAGATCCGGATCGGCGAAGCTGTCGGAGATCTCGTTGAACTCGTCGAGCAGGGCTTTCACCTCTCCCATGCCCTGCATGACGTTGTCGAGCACGGTGGTTCCCGGCTCCAGCTCCGGCTCCTGCGGCAACCAGCCAACGCGCGCCTTCGGGTCGGGATAGGCCTTGCCGTCGAACTCGGTTTCTTCGCCGGCCATGATGCGCAGCACGGTCGACTTGCCGGCGCCGTTGTGCCCCAGCACGCCGATCTTGGCGCCCCAGAAGAACGATAGCCAGATCCCCTTGAGGATCTCGCGGTTGGGAGGGACCCGCTTCTTCAGGTCCTGCATGGTGAAAATGATGTCGGGCATGGCCGAAGGATCTATCCCCCGCGCCCGACTCGCAACCCGCGGGCGGATACGCATCTCCTCGCGGGAACCGCGCTTCTGGCCGAACACGACGCCGGCCCCGGGCACGCTCGGGCCGCCACCGCCGGGACGCCTTTGCCTCGATGGCGACGATCTCGGAGCCTCGTCGAAGCACGCCGTCGACCCGGGCCCGGTCAGCAGGGTGCTAGCCCCCGTCGAGGTTCAGCAGGGTGTGCAGCAAGACGTTCACACCCGCAACGATTGCGTCCGGCTCGGAGAACTCGCGCGGCGAGTGGCTGATACCGTCGATGCTCGGCACGAAGATCATGCCGATGGGCCCCAGCACCGCCATGCTCTGGGCGTCGTGGCCGGCGCCGCTGGGCATCGCCAGGGTAGTGAGCCCGAGATCCTCGGCCGCGTTGCCGATGAGCCGCTGGATGCGCGGATCGGTGGGCGCCTCGTGGCTCACGTAGAAGCGCTCGAAGCCGATCGAAACACCGCTCGCCTCGGAGGTCCCGTCGGCTCGCCGGCGGATCGCCTCGAACAGCGCGTCGACCGTGCTCATCTGCAGGTCGCGAATCTCGAGGCTGGCCCGCGCGCTGCCGGCGATAACATTGGGGGCCCCGGGCGAGACCTCCAGCCGGCCGACCGTGGCCACGTGCCGCCCCGGCGTCCCGCGAGCAACCTCGTTGACGGCTTCGATGAATTTCGCCGCGGCGAGCAACGCATCGCGCCGGTCGTCCATCGGCGTCGTACCCGCGTGGTTGGCGAAGCCCTCGAAGGACACGTTCCAGCGCTTGATGCCGACGATTCCCTCGACGACGCCGATGTCGATGCCACGGTTGTCGAGGATCGCGCCCTGCTCGATGTGTAGCTCCAGAAAAGCCGCGATCGACCCCGCCTCGCGTCGTGCCGCGTCGAGCCGCTCCGGATCGCCGCCGAGGATACGGATCCCCTCGGCGATCGTGCGACCGCTGGCGGTGACGATATCGAGCTCGTGCGGCTCGACGATGCCGATCAGCGCCCGGCTGCCGGTCTTGCCGCCTTCCTCGTTCTGGAAGACGACGATCTCGAGAGGGTGGCGGGTAATGATGCCGCTGTCGGCCAGCGTCCGTGCCACCTCGATGGCCCCGATCGTCCCCACCTGGCCGTCGTAGTTGCCGCCCTCGGGGACGGAATCCGTATGCGATCCCAGCACGATCGGCAACAGGCCGGGCTCGCTGCCGGCACGCCGGCCGATCAGGTTGCCGGCAAGGTCGATCGAAACCTCGAGACTTGCGTCGCGCATGAGGCCGGCGACGAAGTCCCGCGCCGCGAGGTCCTCGTCGCTGTACGCCGGTCGGCTCGTGCCGCCTTCCGGGGTTCCGCCGAAGGTTGCCAACCGTTCCAGGTGGGCCGCCACCCGGTCGCGGTCGACGCGCAGGTCGCGATGCAGCTGGGCGCCTGGGGCGGGGATCCGTTCGGTGTCTCCGTTCGTCGGAACTCGCGCCGCCGACACCTCGCCCACCGGGGCGCCAGGTATCAGCGTCCCACAGAGTAGCAAGACCGCGGCGAGTCGAATGGGCGTCGTCGAGTGCACGTTGCGAGGATGTCGGCTTTGGACGGTGCGACCCTACCAGGCCACCACGGCGATGACACTTCGTTCGCGTCGATCGTTGCGCGTCTCGCGAGACACGATCGGCATCCGGCCCTTCGCGGCCATCTCAGGAAAGAAGATGTCCGAGATTCGCCAATCTACAACTTAGTCAATGACTTAGTCTATAATCGATGGATGGAAACAATGGTCGGCGTTCACGAAGCCAAGACTCACCTTTCGCGCCTCCTCCGCCGCGTTGCCGCCGGCGAGGAAATCGTCATCGCACGCGGCGGACGACCCATCGCCCGCCTCGTGCCGATCGGCACACATGAGCGGCGCGTGCTGGGTCAGGACCGCGGCCTCTTCGAGGTTCCCGACGACTTCGACGCACCGCTGCCGCGGGAGGTCATCGAGGCTTTCGAGTCGTGAGGGTCCTGCTCGACACCCACTGCTGGCTGTGGATGCAGGTCGACCCGGATCGGTTCTCCCGCGAGTCGCGACTCATTCTCGAGGATCCCGGCAACGAGTTGCTGCTTTCGGCGGCCAGCTCGTGGGAGATCGCCATCAAGTACGAGCTCGGCAAGCTGGCGCTACCCGAGCCGCCGGGGACCTACGTTCCCGGGCGAATGTTCTCCAGCGGCACCGCGTCGCTGCCGATCGAGCACAGCCACGCGCTCTACGTCGGCGAGCTACCAAATCACCACCGCGATCCGTTCGACCGGCTGCTCATCAGTCAGGCCATTCTCGAGAAGCTAGAGCTGCTGACCGCCGACCCTCAACTCGAGCCCTACGACGTGCGCTTGCGCTGGGCACGTTGATGCTGGGCTAGCTAGCGCTCGTAGACCTCTTCACCCTTGAAAGTCGTTCGCTCGACCTCGGTATCTTGGACCGGCAGTCGGGCGGCGTATCCGACGGTTGCGTAGCGCCCCGACGGCGTCAGCGTCATTCCCATCGGGGCGCTCGGATTCTGATGCGACTCGCTACCGGATCACGTAATCCGGCCAGCATGCGTCCGGCACGGCGAGAAACGGATCGTTGTCGTAATCGAAGCCGAAGATCGAGCCGTTCACCAACGGCGTGTCATCGCCGACGATCGCTCCTCCCCGGCCACCCCGCGCTCCACCGGCGGCCGCCGCCCGCTCGCGCATGGCCCGCGGATCGAGGATCTGCTCGATGAAGTCGATCGAATCCTCGAGGTGATAGCGGGTGGCACGGTCGGAGACCGTCGGCATGGCGGCGACGAGCTGGCCGCGCAGCGTGCGCAGCTCGCCACGCAACAGGGCCCTGACCTCGCCGCTCGGCGCGGTGTTGCCGTTCAGGCGGTTGTTGATCGTGTCGAGGTACACGCGCTGGGTGTTGCGGCGGAAGGCGTCGACGTCGGACCCGTCGGCGATCTCGCTCCAAACCCCGGCGCGGATGTCGGCGAGGTACTCGGTCGGCACGTAGGCATCGGCGGCGAAGGCGGCCTGTTCGATGAGGCGGTTCAAGCGGTTCGCCTGCAGCATCGAGTTCATGATCGAGTTCTGCGCCGAGCGGATGCGATCCATGGCGCCGGCCGGCTCCATGCGCCGCAGGATCTCCGGGTCCACGAACATCTCGGGCGTGTGCAGGGCGTTGGCGAGCAGGAACTCCGCCGCCTGCCGCTGCCGGTCGGCCGGCACCGCCTCGAAGCGCACGCCGTCCTGGCCGATGTGCTTCTGCTGCGACAGGGAGCCACCGACGAGCTGGGTGACATGGCCCATCTCCAGGCGCCACTGGCCCAGCAGGCGACCGTACACCTCGGTGAGCTCGGTGTAGGGATGTCCTTCCTCGGTGGTCGTCGCGTCGAGCAGCATGTCGGCGATGCGCTCGATGTTCTTCAGACCGAGCTCCGTGGCGGCGACCGCGTCCATGTCACCCACGGCCTCGGTGTTGTTGAGCGGGTCAGAGCCGGCGGCGTTGGCCGTCGAAAAACGCAACCAGGGCGTATCGTCCTGTGCCAGCGCCCACTCGTTCAGTGTCGGCAGCTCCTCGTCCGGGGTGCTGGCGCCCGGGATGGGCTTGTAACCCCACATCGTCGCCCACTTGTCGTAGGGGCCGATCTTCGGAATCAGGTCCTCGACGGCGATGCCGTCCTCCGGCTGGGCCACGTAGTTGAAGCGTGAGTAGTCCATCAGCGTCGGCGTGTGGCCGTTTTCAGCAACCCAGTCCGGATCCCGTACCTGGTCGAGAGTGTAGGTGCCCGACGCCTTCATGTTGTGCTGGAATCCGAGCGTGTGACCGACCTCGTGCGCGACGACGTAGCGGATGAGCTCGCCCATCAGCTCCTCGGGCAAGGGCAGCGTCCGGGCGCGTGGATCGAGTGGCCCTGCCTGGACGAAATACCAGTTCTTCGCCAGGTTCTGGACGTTGTGATAGAACTGGATGTCCGACTCGATGATCTCGCCGGAGCGCGGGTCGTGCACGTGCGGGCCCGAGGCGTTCTCGGTGGTCGACGGCAGCCAGCGGATCACCGAATAGCGGGCGTCCTCCGGGCTCCAGTCGGGGTCATCCGCCGGCGCCTCGCGCGCCACGATGCCGTTGGAAAAGCCGGCCGCCTCGAAGGCCGGCTGCCAGTCCTCGATGCCGGCCTTCACGTACGGCACCCACTCGGTGGGCGTCGCCGGATCGACGTAGTACTCGATGGGCTTTACCGGATCGGAGACGGCGGCGTTCGGGTCCTGCTTCTCCAACCGCCAGCGAGTGATGAAGCGACGATTGACGGCGCGATGCTCCGGGCGGCTGTAGTCGATGTAGGAGTCGGAGAAGTAGCCGACGCGTTCGTCGAACAGGCGCGGCATCATCGGCTCCTCCGGCCGCTTCAGCATGCTGTACGACATCCCCACCGTGGCGCTGTTGCCGCGCATGCCGCGTGCCGGTGTCTGACCGCGCCCGCCGCCGGTGCCGTTGGTCGCCGGCGGCTGTGTGTAGGTCTGACTGACTTCGACGTTGACGTTCATCGGGAACGAAACCACCTTCTCGATGAAGCTGCGATCGGCATCGAATCCGCGGGCGTTCAGCCGCGTGCGCACCGAGAGCTCCGGAACCTCGCGGGTAAACAGGCTGGTAACGTCGATGACCGGATCGCCGGAGGGGCTGGTGGTGGCAACGTCGAAAGATTGCGCAATCGCGGGATTGTTCGAGTCGGCCACGGCCTGAGAGACGGGAGCATCGGGATCGGCGACGACGTCGTAGTTGATCAGCCGCAACAGCACCTTGTCGTCGCGTTGCTGCCAGCGAATCACGCGGTTGTCGGTGCGCGCGCCGCCGTAGCCCACCCCGAGCGTCGTGCGTTTGACGCGACCGACCCAGAGGAAGTCCTTGTCGAGCTCCGCCTGCGGAATCTCGTAGTAGATCTTGTCGTCGACCCGATGGACCGTGAAGACGCCGTCGTCACTCACCGCGTCCTCGGTGATGACATCCTCGTAGGCCTTGGGTTCCTCGGCTTCCTGCTCATCGCCGCCGCCGCCTCCACGCGCACCACGCTGACCGGATGTCGCCCAGATTGGATTCGCCGGGCTGACGATTGCCTGTGATTCTCGTTGCTGTGGCTGCGTGAGCGAGCGCTCGGCCGGCGTGACCGGACGTTGTGCATGCGCCCCCGCGGTGAGCACCAGCAGAGCCGCGAGCACGAGTGCGATCGACCACAAGTACCTGCCGGATGTGCGTTTCATCGGATCCTCCGGGTGGGGATGACAACGATCTGGAAGCCCGGATTATAGGCGCCCGGCCGGAGGCTCGCCCAGGCTACGCGCGATCGGCCGGCCGGGCGACTGTGACACGTTGAGGGCCAACGCGGTGTCGGTCGCGAATCTTCAATCGCGCACGGCCAAGCGCAGCACCAGCGGCTCCTGGAGGGAATCTGGTTCCGGGGGATGAGCGGCATCGCCAAACTGGGCCCAAGGGCTGTTCGCGACGACGTAGAAGGTGTCGTCGGCCAGCGCGCCGAGCGTCGGCTCGCCGAACCGTGGATCGGCGCGCAGCAAGACGGCGGCCCCGGTTACGGCCAGGCCCCGATCTCCGAGCTCGAGACGTACGACGCGGTGCGGGCTGATGCCGTTCTGCACAGCGACGAGGCTTCCATCTGCCACGTACAAGCCGTCGATGCCGTACGTCGTGACGTCGTCGGGCGACGCCAGACGAGCGTGATCGCCGCTCGCCGGGTCGACGCGGAACACCCCTCCGTTGTAGTCGGCTACATAGAGGAAGCCGGAAGGATCGAGGTCGATTCCTTGCGGCGACGCGAGCGTGCCGTCGTTCAGTAACGGCTCGAGCTCCTTGCCCGCGGGATCGAGCACCCAGACACCGCCGCCGAGGCTGTCGGACGCATACACGGTGCCGTCTTCGGCAACCACCAAATCACCGACGACGCGCTCGGCAGAATCCGGCCTGCGCGGCAACAGGTATTCACCGCGTACCGTGCCGTCCTCCAGGTCGACGGCCACAACCCCCGCCCTGCCCAGGCGTTCGTCGTCCAGATCGACCCTTTGCTCGAGCCCCGAGACCGCCACCCAGAGCAGACCCCCTCGAGGATCGATCTTCATCCCGAGCACGCTCCACGGGAGGCGGGCGAACGGGCGAGCGTCGCCCGTGGCATCCACCCGGAGGATGGCGCCCGAGCGCACGCTGCCGATGAAGAAGCTCTCGCCGTCGGCATCGGCGGCAAGGCCCTCCGGGAAGAACTCCGGATCCGGCAGCCTGAAGGCGATCTCGGCGACACCGAGGGCGGAGCTGTTGGCCTCCATCTTCGCGATGACCCGTCGAAATCGCGGCAGGACGGAGACCTCGGCGAACTGCTCACTGCTCTGCAACGGATACGCGAGCCCCATGTCGGCAACGGCCTCGAGCAGATCCATCGCCGCGTCGATTTGCCCGAGCCGGACCCGGGCGATCGCCAGGTTCACCATCATGCTCGGAAAACGTGGCCGCAGCCGCAGCGCCGCTTCCGCCGCCTGAGCCATGGCAACGTCGTCGCCCTCGCCGAAGGCGGTAACCATGGCCTGGTACCAATCGGCGTACGAGCGGGCTTGAGCCGCGGCGGGGAACGCGGTGGCGCCGGCGAACGCGGTGGCCGTGGCGAACGGAGCGGCCGTGGCGAACCCAGCCGCTGCCGCGAACACCACGGCGGCGGCGAGCGCGACGAAGGCAACGGCACCGCGACCCGCGTCATCTTTCATGGCGTGCAGTCTAGCAAGTGTCCCCGTACCTTCCACGGCGCCGCGTCTCTGGCGCGAGCCCGCGGCGCCCTCGCTGCCGGCAGGATACGGC
>CBDUAS010000091.1:0-9281 GCA_965365185.1 uncultured bacterium
AGGGACCCGCGAGTTGGTCCCCAGGCGGTCCGGGAAGAAGGCGTTGAAGCCGTTGGACCCGCCGAAGAAGAGCTCGCCGCTCGGGCTCGCGAAGTACGCCCCGAGGGTGAACTCGTTGCCCTGGAGGCCGTGGCTCCGGTCATAGTTCTTGAACCTGCCGGTCTCCGGATCGTTACGCCAGCAGATGCGGAACAGGTTGAGCGGGTCCGGTGCGTCCATGTCGACGTCAGTGAGCAGGCGCACGACCGCCGGGTCGATGGTCGACGGATCGCGCTGCTGGGCAAACGTCGGGATCAGGACCCCACGCTCCCGACACACCTCGACGGCACGCCGGCGGATTTCCGCGTCGACGATGTTCATGCCGCCGTCTCCTCACCGCCCGCGGATGCGGGCGTCGATTCCTGCTGCATCTCGGTGGGGGCCGAGCGCGAACCGTCCGTCGTCACGCCGGTTCCGTCCCCGGCCCCAGATAGGGAGTATTCCACTTCGTGCGGTGAAAGCGATCCCACAGCCCCGGCGCCGCGCGGCGGGCCTCGCGCGCCAGCTCGGCGGGACGCAGCGTGCGGTGGACGAAGTCCTCGTAAACGACCCTGCCACGGGCCACCGTGTGCCGCACCGGCGCCTCGGACGCCCCATAGACGAGGTGGGCAGACCAGTTGGCCTCGTCGAGCTCGGTGGCCCGCGGCGCCTCGAGAGCAACGAGGTCGGCGGGCGCCCCCGGCTCGAGCCTGCCGAGGAGGGGCTCGTCGAGGAACCTGCCGGCGACCCGGGCGTTGGTGGCCAGGAGGTCGGGGAGGTGGTCGAGGCCGCGGCTGGGATCCTGCGACCCACCACGCAGCCCCAGGAAGGCGAAGCGCAGCGCCCGCAGCATCGCCGAAGACATGCCGTCCGTACCCAGGCCGACGCTGCAACCGCGAGCCACGACGCCCGGGAGATCGAGGCGCCCGACGCCGTTGTTGGCGTTGGACTCGGGATTGTGGACGAGCGTCGCACTGGCGGCCGCCGCCGTTTCGTAGCCGGCGTCGGCGACGTGGATGGCGTGGGCCAACAGCGCCCGGTCGTCGAGCAGACCGAAGCGCTGCAGCCGTTCGATCGGTGTCGCCGAGAATTCACGCAGCGAGGCCTCTTCGTCGACGGGATGTTCGGCAACGTGGACGTGGATGCCCGCTCCGGGCGGCCGGCGATCCGCGACCCCAGCGAGCGTCGTTTCGGTGACGGTGAAACTGGCGTGCAACCCGAACACGCCGCGTATTCGCGCATCCTCCGCCCGCGCCTCGAGGAACCGCAGGTTTTCCGCGATGCCGCACTCCGCTCCTTCGGCGCCGTTCCGGTCCGTTACCTCGTAACAGAGGACGGCCGACAGGCCCGCTTCCTCGATGGCAGCGGCCACGACGTCGAGGCTTCCGTCGATCGACCCCGGCGACGCGTGATGGTCGAACACCGTCGTGCAGCCCCAGCGCACACAATCCGCCGCCGACAGAAGAGCGGAGATCCGGATCACGTCCGCGTCCAGCGCCCGGTCGAGGCGCCACCACAACCGATCCAGGATCTCGGGGAAGTCGCGCATCGGCACGCCGGCGTCGAGACCCCGGGCCAGGGCGGCGTAGAAATGATGGTGCAGGTTCACCAGGCCGGGCACGATCAGACCGCTTCCGGCATCGACAAGAGCAGCGTCCGGATGGGCGGCGCGTACGTGGGCTTCGGGCCCCACCGCAAGGATCCGGTCGTCGCGCCAGGCCACGGCGCCTCCCTTCAGGACCCGCGGGTCCTTCCACGCGGTGACCACATCACCGTTGCACATGATGGAGGTGCGGCTCATGAGGTCCTCGTTTCACGAGGCACGCGCCGGCCGAGCCCTTCGGGACCGAACGTCTCGGAGCCGTCGGCGTGCCTTCGGTATGCCTCCTCGCCGCGCACGAGCGTCATGCACACGCGACCGGCGAACGTCTGACCTTCGTGCGGCGTGTAGCGATTCAAGTGGTGGAGGTCGCTCGCTCGCACGGTCCACGAAGCCTCCTCGTCGATCACCGCCAGGTCGGCGTCGTAGCCGCGCGCGATCCGGCCCTTGCGCTCCTCGACGCCAAAAAAATCCGCCGGGGCGGAACACACCAGCTCGACCATGCGGTTGAGGCTCACCCTACCCCTGCGGTAACCCTCCGAATACATGTACGGCAGCAGTATCTGGACGCCGGGGACGCCGCCGTAGTCCGTCCAGATGGAACCGGTCTGCTTCTCGGCCGGCCACTGACCGGCGGCATGATCGGTGGCTACGTGTTGGACTGCGCCGTCGGCGGCGCCAGCCCAGAGCCGGTCACGGTCGGCGGCGTCCTTGACCACCGGCGCGGTCTTCAGGAGCGCACCCATCTCGTTCAGATCGTCGGCGGTGAATTCCAGAAAATGGGGGCAGGTCTCGGCGGAGAGCCGCAAACCCTCTTCGCGCGCGGCAACGACGATGTCGAGAGCGTCGCCGGAGGCCACGTGTACCACGTGTACGCGCGCCCCGGTGCGACGGCACAGCTCGCGCAGCGCCGCCACCGCCGACACTTCGGCCGCCGCCGGCCGCGAAGCCGCGTAGTCGAGAGGGCCATCGCGGCCGGCGACCACGAGATCGTGCGTCAAGCCGTGCACCATCTCGCGGTCCTCCGCATGCACGCCCACGGGAACACCGAGGCGACGGGTCTCCCGCAACACCTTCTCGATATCGCTGGCGGCGAGGTCTCGAAAGGTCTCCATGCCGCTGAGCATGTAGACCTTGATCGCGCCGACGCCCTCGGCGACCACCTCCTCGAGGTGGCTGACCCAGTCCGGCTCCTCGATGGCGTTGCCGGAGACCCCGCCCCAGAGCATGAAATCGACGTGCGCCTTGGACTCGATGATCGACAGCTTGTGGGCCAGGCTCGCCCCCGAGGTCACCGGCGGCAGTGAGGTGCACGGCATGTCGACAATGCATGTGACGCCGCCCGCCGCCGCCGCCGCAGTTCCGCTGCTGAAGTTCTCACGATGCGTGAAGCCGGGATCGTCGAAATGGACGTGACCGTCGATCGCTCCCGGTACGACCAACCGGTTCTGCAGGTCGACCCGCTCCTCGTCTGCCTCCGCGGGGCGAGCGGACGGCTCGGCGACTTCGGCGATGCGGCCGTCGATCACGAGGATGTCCCTGGGCTCGGTGTCCGGTACACCAGGCGAAGGGGTCTCACGGGGAACGCGGAGGTTCACGAGTCGCTTACGCATCGCCGTCCTCCGACCCTGCCGAGGGGTTCACGGGATTCGACCGCGGTCCCGTGTAAATCGCCTCCCAGACCGTGCGCATGCGCCAGAGGCAGGCGGTATCGATCGGTTCCGCGTCGGCCGCGGTCGAGCCACCGAGGAGCTGCATCTCGTTCCACGTGAGCTCCAGCTCGAGCCCCTCGCTACCGAGGACGACGCGGTCGTTCGGCGCGTCGATCACGAGCCGGATCCCGCGGCCGCCGATGCGGGCGTGTAGCGTGTTGTCCGAGCGCCAGAAACCGTCGTCGTCGGAGCCCGTGAAGGCTTCCTTCGACGGAAACAGTCGCTCCTTGACCCGGAATGGGGCACCGTCTTCGGGGCAGTAGACTTCGCAGTTCGAGCACTCGTTGCAGCCGCCCTCGAACACCGCGAGCTGGTGCTCGCCGGCAATCGTGAAGCCGGCTCCCGGCCTCGTCGCCGGCCCCTGCGGCCCGGGGCCGATGAGCTCCGTATCGACAACTCGCGGATCCGCGGAGTAGGCGAAGATGGCATCGTTCGGGCAGGCGGAGATGCACAGGTCGCAGTTGATGCAATCGTAGAGCCCGAGCACGCTGTCGATCCGTCGCGGCGGCCGGGCGTTGGCACGAGCATGATAGCGACGATCGGCCGCGAGCGAGGGAACGATCTCGCCACCGTTCAAGCGACCCGCAACCCGTGTTGCCCGCAGCACGAGCTCATCGGCATCCAGACCGACCTCGGCGGCAGCCCTGCGGGTTGCAGCAGGAAGAGCATCCGGGTCGTTTCGGGCGATGCCCTCCAGGTTTGCCAGGCCCTCCGCTGGCAAGGCATCCGACAGCACCTGCCGAATCGCCTCCGGAGCATGCCCTCCGGCGGCCATCACGTACGCTTCCCGCGAGGAAACGCCGAGGCTCGCCATCCGGCGCGCCAAACCCTCCAGGTAGGCCGGGAGCCTACCGAAACCGCCCGGCTTGAGCAGGTCCGTGCACGTGGTCACCGGAACGAGGCCGCACGCCACCGTCGCCGGGAAGTTCTTCACGTCCACGCCGGCCGAGAACGACACCGGAAACGCGAAGCCGACGTCCTCGCGAAACCGCTGCATGAGGTTCATGGAGATGACGTGTAAAGGCGGCCCGGACACGTACATCCAGGAATCATCGTGGGTCGGAAAAATGGTCTCGTCGTTGCGTACGACCAGCGTATTGGTGAACTTGGCACCGATGCTGGAGCCGACGCTGTCGGCAACCGGTCGCAGGCGATGCATGATGGCGATGCCATCGTCGTATTGTAGGTCGACGTCGAATGCTTCCCGGCACAGGTCGAGATGCACGTAGCCGAGTCGATCGTGCAGGATCTCGCGCACCGACTCGAAGCCCAGCAGCGTCGGGTTGAGCTTGATGATGACGTGGAGCGATAGCTCGTCGAGCAGATAGCGGCAGATGGCCTCGATCTGGTCGGCGGGACAGCCGTGGAAGGTCGACAGCGTGACGCAGTCCGAGATCGGGTCGGGCGGCTCCAGGTCGGCGTAGGCGGCGAGCTCGCCGGTGAGCTCGCGGCGGAGCTCCTCGTACAGCGGCCGCGGTCGCAGCAGCCGGCGAATGAAACCCGTCACCTTGTCCGAGCGGACGCCCTCCAGGTCGTAACCGACGCTGATTTCGAAGACCGTTTCCATGCCGTCGGCGCCGGCAAACCGCCCGAACGCGCGAGTCGCCTTGAGGATCTCGATCAGGTAGGCAGCCTTGGCGTACTCCCGTAGCGATTCCTCGACGCGCAGCTCCTGCGACCATTCGACATTGAAGCCGATGTTCGGAACGTGGATACAGGGCCGCGGGATATCCAGCCGGTCGTTCACCTGCACGGTCTTCAGCTCGATGATGCGGCTTCCGGCCAGCCACGCCAGGACAATGTTCTGGGCGAGCTGCGTGTGCGGGCCGGCAGCAGGGCCGACCGGCGTCGAGACACGGCGGGACGAATGCACGGCGGAGAAATCCAGCGAAGCGTCCGGCACCCACCATTTGCGCTCGGGAAGATCGAAAATCGAGCCGCTGACCTCCACTTCACGGCGCATTCGCCGGGCCAGCTCGGCGAACGGGATCGGCCGCAGCTCGGCCATCAGCCCCGCCGTCTCGACTTCGGCAGCGACGGCCGGGCCGCCGGTGCGTCGTCCATCGGCAGGGTGAACCGCCGCTTGCCGTCGAACGAATGCAGCGCCGCAGCCACCGCCCCGGCCGTCGGCACCAGGCCGATCTCGCCGACGCCCTTGGCGCCGTAGCCGCCGACGTCATCGGCAACCTCTACGAGGATGACCTCGATCTCGGGGGTGTCCTCGGCAGAGAGAATGCCGAGATCACGCAGACGCAGCGAGTCGGGCACCCCGTCGGTACAGGGGAAATCCTCCGACAGGGCGTAGCCGAGCCCCATGTGCACGCCGCCCTCGATCTGCCCGGCACACAGCACGGGGTTGATGGCACGACCCACGTCGTGGGCGGCGACGACTCTCTTCAATCGACCATCGTCGTCCAGGATCACCACCTGCGTGGCGTAGCTGAACGTCATGTGTGTGACCGGGTCCGGGACGTCGGCACCGGGCTCGCTGGTGAAGTCGCACACGTACTCCCCCGGATACGCGCGCCCCTGCAGGTCACCCAAGGACCCGACGCCGGTAAGGTCCGTGGCCAGCTTCGTCGCGGCGATGCGCGCGGCGGCGGTCAGCAGAGCGGTGGCCCGCGAAGCGGTGGTCATACCGCAGACGACGCGCGGATCGCTCGCCGTCCGTACGTGCATGCAAGCGAGAGGCAAGCCGGTTTCGTGGTGCACCACCTGGCAGAGGACCGTGAAGAGACCCTGCCCCATCTCCGTGTACCCGGTGAGTATCTCGAGCTGGCCGCCCTCGAGCACGCGGAGCAGCACCCTCCCGGAATCGTCCATGCCGTTGCCGATCCCGGTGTTCTTGATACCGCAGGCGATACCGACGTACCGAGCCCGCTTGTACGCGTCGCGCACCACCTCGAGAGTCTGGCGAATGCCACAGCTCTCGCTCATCAACTGGCCGGTGGCGAACCGGTCGCCGGGGCCGAGGATGTTGCGCTCACGGATGTCGTAGCCGTCGATGCCGACCTTCTCGGCCAGTAGATCCATCACCCCTTCGATGGCGAACGAAGCCTGGTTGGCGCCGAACCCACGCATCGCGCCGCAAGGGGGGTTGTTCGTGTAGACCGTCTTCGCCTCGATGTCGACGGACGGCACCCGGTAGGGGCCGCACGAGTGGCCGGCCGCGCGTTCGAGGACCTTCATCCCGACCGAAGCGTAGGCGCCCGTGTCACCGATGATGCGCGCGCGGACGGCGGTCAAACGCCCTTCGGCATCCGCGCCGACGGTGTAGCGAAGCGATATGGGGTGCCGTTTCGGATGCAACCGCAGAGACTGCTCGCGGGTGAGGATCGTGCGAACCGGGCGGCCGGAGACCATCGCGGCAACCGCCGTCTGCGCCTGGATCGACAGGTCCTCCTTGCCGCCGAACGCGCCGCCGTTGCTCACCAGCTCCACCTCGACACAGGCGGGGTCGACGCCGAGCACGGAGGCGATTTGAGCCTGGTCGTCGTGCACGCCCTGCCCCTGGGTGTAGACCTCGAGCAGCAATCCGGCGGCGTCCCGGGCAGCGCCGCTCGTGTCACCCGCCTCGCGTGCGGCGCCGGCGACCTTCGTGTCGCCCTGGCTCGGCGCCAGGTTCGGCACCGCCAGGCACGCCTCCGGCTCGAGAAACGCGTGTTCGATCCGCTGCGTTTGGAAAGACTGCTCGACGACGTGTTCCGCCGCGGCGAGCGCCCCGTCGACGTCACCGCGGGCGAACGCGCACACCTCCAGCAGATTGCCGCCCTCGTGCAGCGCGTCGACTTCCGGATCGAGCGCTCGCCACGGATCGGTCACCGGCTGCAGTACCTCGTAGCGCACCTCGGCCTCGAGCGCCTCGGCGGCGCGGCGCGCACGAAACCGGGTGTCGGCCAGCACCAGCGCGACCACGTCGCCGACGCAGCGGGTGACCTCGCCCTCGGCCACGAATACCGGCCAGTCGCTGCGGATCAAACCGACGTAGCGGCTGCCGGGGACATCCGCTGCCGTGACGACCCGCTCGACGCCACTGCACTGGAGCGCGGCGGCGAGGGGAATCTCCACGACGCGGGCACGAGGATGGCGGCTGAGCACGACGGCGCCATGAAGCATGTGTTCCCGACGCATGTCGGCAACATAGGGCTGCTCACCGAGTGCATACGCGTCGCCTTGGTAGCGGGCACCGTTTCCCCCAACTCCCCAGCCCTGGCTCGACGATTGCCGGTGGAGCCCGCGCGCCGCCCCGTACAGGTCCGCACGCCGCGGCATATCGCCCTCGGGGAGCGCTCCCCGCTGCCAGCAATCGGCGGCGGTGAGGATCGCGTCCACAATTCGCTGATACCCGGTGCAACGGCACAGGTGACCCGCGAGTGCTTTGCGCACCTGCTTTTCGGTCACGGCGGAATTGCGTTCCAGCAGCGCCGCGGCGCGCGCCACAATCCCGGGGGTGCAGTAGCCGCACTGCAGCCCGCCCTCACGCACGAACGCCGCCGCCAGCAATCGCCGCTTGTCCGCCGCGATTCCCTCCAACGTGGTCAAGGCTTTGCCCTCCACGGCCTCGGGCTTCCGCAAGCAGCTCAATACGGCGCGGCCTTCGACCAGCACCGTGCAACACCCGCACGCCCCCTGCGGCGCGCAGCCGTCTTTCGGCGAGGTAATGCCGCACTCGTCCCGGATGACGTCGAGGAGGCTCATCCCCGCCTCGTACCGCACGCCGATCTCCCGGCCGTTCAGCGTGAACCTCAGATCGGGCATGGAATCCTTCCGCTCAGGTGAAAGAAGCGCATTGCTCCCGTAGTCCCCAGTACAGCAGGCGGGCAAGGACCCGGCCGCGGTATCGAGCGCTGGAGCGCACGTCATCGATCGGCGACACGTCGTGAGCCAGGGCCGTCGCCAGAGAATCCGGCCCGGAAACGGTGCTCCCCGAGGCCAGCAGGTCTTCCACCGCCCGGCACCGGCAAACGGTCGGTGCGACGCTGTTGGCAACGACGCGCCATTCGCGGCCGCGCCGGGTAACCGCCACGCCGACCTTGGTGATCGCCTGTGCGGACCGCGATCCGACCTTCTCGAACCACTCGAAGTCGTACCGTGCCCGCGGGATGTGGATCCCGGTGAGCAGCTCGTCCGGTTGCATGCGCATTTCCTTGTAGCCGTCGTAGAATTCGGACAACGGCATCTTCACGGTGCGCTCGCGCGAGCGCAGCACGACGACCGCGTCGTACGCCATCAGCACCGGCACGCCGTCGGCGGCCGGCGACGCGTTGACGATGTTGCCTCCCCAGGTGCCGCGCGCCTGGATTTGCACCGCGCCGACCTGACGAGCCGACTGCCCGAGCAGCGGCAGCTCCCGCGTCGCCCGTCGATCCTGGAGCACATCCCAGTAGGTCACGCAGGCTCCGAGAGCCAGCCCGTCGTCGCTCCAGGAGAGGGCGCGCAGCTCTTCGATGCCGGACAGATCCAGCCACACGCGAGAGCGTGGCCCGGCCGCCAGGCTCTGCGGCCAATTCACGCAAAGGTCGGTACCCCCGGCAACCGGCGTCGCATCCGGATGATCCGCGCGCATGGCAAGCGCCTCGGCGAGATCGCGCGGGAACAGGACGCTCATGAACGCTCCTCCTCGTTCTCGCCGTTGTCCGCCAGCCAGGCCTCCAGCCCGTCGATGATTCCGTCGTAGCCGGTGCACCGGCAGAGGTTGCCGGCCATCAGCTCGCGCAGGGTGCGCGTCGCCGTCACACCCCGGTTGCGGCGAATCCACCACGCGGTCATGACCACGCCGGGGGTGCAGGCACCGCACTGCGTGGCGCCGCTCTCATGCAGCGCCGCAAGCTCCGTCGCGGGTACCGCCTCGAAGGCGAAGCCCGGGTCCGCGTCGGCCGCCTGTCTCGCGCTCTGCACGAAGAGCCCGCCACCCGTGAGCAGAGCCAGCGAGAGCGCGATCTGCAGCACCA
>CBDUAS010000092.1:0-9233 GCA_965365185.1 uncultured bacterium
TTGAAAGGACCGGGGCAACGGTGGTGGGTGTGGTTGTTCGACACCCAAGGGATCGACCTGATCCAGGACGGAGTCACCGCCTCCAAGGTCGAAGAGCTGTCGACGGCAAGCTACGTTCCCCGGGCAAGCACGCCGCTCTATGACGCCGTCGGCCGGGCGATTGCCAAGGCCAAGGAGGTTCGCAGGACGAAGCTCAACGTGCTGATGGTGCTTACTGACGGCAAGGAGAACTCCAGCCGGGAATGGTCGGCGAAGGATGTCAAGAAGGAGCTGACCCGCCTTGCGGAGGAGGAGAGCTGGCAGGTGATCTTCGTGGCCGTGGGAGCGGATGCTTGGGATGAGACCGCCCGCTTCGACATGGGCGTGGTGGTTCGCAACACACGCAGCTCGCAGTCGATCAAGCAAGCGTACGGAAGCGTCGCCTCCGCATCATTGGACTACGCCGAAGCCGGCAGCCCCAGGTTGGGCTCTCTGGACATCGACGACTCCGGTGACGTGAGCGGATAGGGGTCTCCCTGAACCGGACCTCGGCGCCAGAAACGAGAGGGCCCGACGCGTGATGAGCACAAACAGAGCCGGGCCACCCACCCACGCCGGCGCCGTCGTCTGGCGGGCCGATGCCGACCTTCCGCGCTTCCTTCTGGTTACAGCGAAGGGAGCTGACGACGAATGGGTCCTGCCCAAGGGGAGAATCGAAGAAGGTGAGACGCCCGCCCGCACGGCGGCGCGCGAGGTCGAGGAAGAAACCGGCCTCGCCGTCGATGTCGGTGTCGAGCTCGGCATGGAGGTGTTCACGGCGAAGGGCTCGACCGTGGTCTGCACCTACTTCCTGGCGCAGTGGACCCCCGAGGACCCGCGAGCGAGCGCCGGCGACGTCGCGGCGGGCGAGGCATCGAAGCACGCGCGTCGCGCAGGCGTCGCGACGGCGCACCGAGTGCCGTCGACACCTGCTCCCGAGGGAAGAAGCGCGGTGTGGCTGCCGCTGCCCCGGGCGATCGCGAGATCCACGTTCCCGGCGGGGCGCAGGGCGCTCGAGCACGCCGGCAAGCTCTTGGGCCTCTGACCCGATCCGCCCGACGCGCAACGGCGGCGCGGGCGGACTCTCAGGGCGTTGCCACCTTCGGCGCCGGTAGCCCGATGTTGCTGACCGCGAAAACACCCTCGCCCCGGCCGATCTCGTTGCCCTCGAGGTCGGACACCATCGACTCGGCCAGAAACCTGTCGCCGGACATCCCCACGAAACGGCCGCGGGCGATCAGCTCACCGGTCGGCATGGCTCCGGTGAGCGACACGTTGAAGCTCACCGTGAGCACGAAGTGTTTTTCCACCAACGAGTTGACCGCAAACGCCGCGGCGTCGTTCATCGCCTTGAGGATCACGGCCCCGGGAATCCCCGCCGGGTGGGAGACCTTGTCCTGGATGGGAATGACGACATCGGCCTCGCCGGTGGAGACCCGGATTCCCGGCTCGTGAAACTCGTTGTACGGCGTCTCCAGGTAGACGCGCTCGAGGTGCTCGTGGTGGGCCCTCTGCTTCTTTTCCTTGTGCTTGACGATCGCTAGCTGTGTGCTGCTCAGGAGGGCGTGTGGGGCAACGCGGCCGCATTCGCCGGTGCCGTCGGCAGACGGCTCACAGATTCGAAAGCACCAGGGCGAACGATTGCGCGTGAGGGGACAACCGAGCCGGGCGTGCTCGCGGATCCCCCGGTGCGTACGGATCTTCTTGATCTGCTTGGTGGTCGTCAATCTCGCCACGATCGGGTGATGCCGGGGGCCTGGCTGACACTGCAAATGTACACGCACCCGACGGCTGGGGGAATCCGATCCGCCCCACGGCTCAGATCTCGATCTGTGCCCCGATTTCCACCACCCGATCCGCCGGAATGCGAAAGAAATCGGTGGCGCCACGGGCGTTCCGTGTCATGACCGCGAACAGACGCTCGCGCCAGGTTGCCATGCCGGCTCCACGGGTGGCGATCAAGGTCTCACGGCCGAGAAAGAACGTCGTCTGGTGCAGGTCGATCGGCCCGGCGGTGGTCTCGCAGCGGAGCAGGAGCCCGGGCACGTCCGGATCCTCGGCGAACCCGTAGCGACCGACGACGCGATAGACGTCTTGTCCGAGGTCGGTCATCCGCAGGCGGTGTTTCCACGGAACATAGGGCACGTCCTGGGTTTCCAGAGTGAGGATGATGACCTGCTCGTGCAAGACCTTGTTGTGGTCGACGTTGTGAACGAGCGCCGAAGGCATGCCGTAGGGATTCGATGCCATGTACACGGCGATGCCGGGCACACGCGGCAAGGGTGCGGCCTTGAGCTCGTGAAGGAAGCGATCGAGCGGCCGGATGCGCTCCCGCAATCGGTCGCCGAGGATCTGCCGGCCGCGCTTCCATGTCGTCATGGCGATGAACACCAGCCCGGCAATCAACAACGGGAACCAGCCGCCCTCCGGCACCTTCGGCAGGTTAGCCCCCCAATACGAAAGGTCGACCAGCAGCAGGCCGGCCGCCAGCAGGGCGACGGCCCACCTGCCCCAACGCCACTGAGTCCGCGCAACGACCGCGAACAAGATGGTGGTGAACACCATGTCCGTAGTGACGGCGACGCCGTATGCAGACGCCAAAGCGCTGGAGGTGCGGAATCCGAGGACGAGACCGATACAGGCCGCGGCGAGCGCCCAGTTGATCGCCGGCAGGTAGATTTGCCCGATCTGCTTCGTGGATGTGTGTTCGATCCGTAACCGCGGCAGGTACCCGAGTTGAACCGCTTGCCGGGTCAGCGAAAAGGCACCCGAGATCACGGCCTGGGAGGCGATGACCGTGGCGGCGGTGGCCAGTCCTACAAGCGGATAGAGGGCCCAACCGGGAGCCATGAGGAAGAACGGGTGCTCGATCGTCGATGGTTCGTCGATGAGCAATGCCCCCTGGCCGAAGTAGTTGAGCAGGAGCGCCGGCAAGACGACGAGGAACCAGGTCAGACGGATCGGGCGCTTGCCGAAGTGACCCATGTCGGCGTACAGCGCCTCGCCCCCGGTGACGACGAGAAACACCGATCCCAAGACCAGAAAACCGCGCACCTCGTTGCGGGCGAAGAACGCCGCACCATGGGTCGGGCTGAGAGCTACGAGCACGCCAGGATGGCGCACCAGCGCCGCGATCCCCATGATCGCCAGCGTTGCGAACCACACCAGCGTCACCGGCCCGAAGACGGCGCCGACGCCGCCGGTGCCGCGCTTCTGGAACCAAAACAGCGCGAACAGGATCCCGACGGTTATGGGGATCACGTAAGGGGCGAAAAACGGCGTCGCCACTTCGAGGCCCTCGATGGCGCTCAGCACCGAGATCGCCGGCGTGATCATGCTGTCCCCGTACAGCAGCGCGGCGCCGAACAGACCGGCCATTACCAGCAGCCAGCGGCGTCCGCGCGCACGCTCGGTGGGCGGTGACACCAGCGCCGTGAGCGCGATGATGCCGCCCTCGCCGCGGTTGTCGGCCTCCAACACGAGCGTCAGGTACTTGATCGAGATGACAATGATCAGCGACCAGAAGATCAGCGACAGGACGCCGAGAACGTTCTCCGGCGTAACGGCGATGCCGTGCGACGGATGAAACGACTCGCGGAACGCGTAGATCGGGCTGGTGCCTATGTCGCCGAAGACCACGCCCAGAGCAGTCAGCGCCAAGACCGCCAGATCACGCCCGCCGGGAGGCACCTCGCCTTCGCGTTGCATGTGGAGAGAATACGGCGCGGAGACGTACTTGTCTGCCAGTAGCGCACCGGGCCCGCCATGCCGGGAAGGTCGCTACTCGACCTTGAGCGCGACCGCCGGATCCACGCGCGATGCCCGACGCGCCGGGATGTAGCACGCCAGGAGAGCGACGAAGGCCAGGGCAGAGGGTACGATTACGAATACGATCGGCTCCAGCGGGCTGACGCCGTAAAGGAAGCTGGTCAGAACATGTGTCGTCGCCAGGGCGATCGCCAGCCCGATGCCGATGCCGGCCACGGCCATGCGAAAGCCGTCGCCGAGCACCAGTCGGAGGATCTCGACGGGTCCGGCCCCCACCGCAAGCCGCAAGCCGATTTCGTGGGTTCTGCGGCTGACAACGTAGGAGGTGACGCCGAAGATCCCGACCATGGCGAGCAGCAGCGCGATCAGGCTGAACCCGCCGACGATCGCAGCCGGCACGAAGGCATCGCCCATCGAGGTCGAGTTTTGCAAGTGCTGCCGCAGCGTGATGATGCTCGCCAGCGGGAGGTCCGCGTCGATAGCGCCGATCTCCCGCCGGACGGGCTCGATCAACAGCTCCGGGTCGCCTTCCGTGCGCACGACCAAGTTGAATCGGGCGATGTACGCCTGCTGGCGCATGGCGACGATGAGATGGGGCTGCGGCGCCTCGTCGAGGCGGTCGTACTTGCCGTCGGGGATGATGCCGACGATCTCGCGTTCTTCATCGTAGACATGCATCGTCCGTCCGACAGGCGTCTCGTTCGGCCAGAAGCGACGCGCCATGGCTTCGTTGATGACCACCACGGGACGGGTCTCCGCCCGGTCGCGTTCGTCGATCGCGCGGCCGGAGACGATCGGGATACCCATGGTCTCGAAATACCCCGGTCCGACGATGTTGCTATCGAACGACATGGGCTCGTCGGGAGCGGGGACATAGCCGTCGATCTCCACGTAGGCCCCGATGCCGAGCTCACCGAGCGGCAGCCCGGCGGCGAGGCTGGCGGACTGGATGCCGGGCAGGCGCCCGATCCGATCGAGGAGGCGTTCGTAGAAGGCTCGCCCGTCGTCCTCGCTGTAGCGACCGAATCCCAGATCGATGGGCACCACCAAGCCGTTGTCGACATCGAATCCCGGGTCGATCCGACGGGTTTCGCCGAGGCTGCGAAGCAGAAGGCCGGCGCCGACGAGCAGCACCAGCGACAGGGCCACCTGGCCGACGACCAGCGCCCTCTGCAGGCGCGACCGCTTGCGGCCGCCGCTCAACGAAACGGCCTGGTCCCGCAGGGCCGGAAACTGGCCGGTGCGCAGCGTATGCAGCGCCGGCGTGAGGCCGAAGGCGATCGCCGTCGCCAGCGACAGCGCCAGCGTGAACCCGAGCACGCGGGCATCGATGCCGAAATCGATCTCCACCGGAAACGGCAGCTCCCCGGTGAGCCCGTCAACCACGTCGAGCGCCCAGGACCCCATCAACAGCCCGACCACGGCGGCGAGCAGCGCCAGCAGCACGCTCTCGACGAGAAGCTGGCGCAGGATGCGGCCGCGCGATGCTCCCAACGACAACCGCAGCGCCATTTCCGCCTGCCGCCCGGTAGCCCGTGCCAGATGCAGATTGGCGACGTTGAAACAGGCGATCAGCAGAACCAGGCCGACAACGAACATCAGCATCGTCACCAACTGCGCCGTGTCGTCGGTGGTTCCCTTCAGGCCGATGCGAGCCCGGTCCATCGCGACCAGGTTCATACCCTTGGCGTCGCCGTCTTCGGGATGCTCGCGCAAGATGTTCGCCATCGCCAGGTCCATCGCCGCCTGCGCCTGGGCCAGCTCCACGCCCGGGGCCAGCCTGCCGGCGATCAACAGCCACGTCGACGTGCGATCGTCGAGCTCGATGGGGTAAGGCAGCACCTGCCCCACCATGGTTACGGGAACCCACACTTCCGGCGCAAACATCACGTTCGGGCTGGTGAAGCCCTCGGGAGCCACGCCGACGACCGTGAACGGGTGACTGTTGATGAAGACCGTGCGGCCGACGATGTCCGGGTCGGCGTCGAACCGTCGCATCCAGGAGGCGTGGCTGAGCACCGCGACGGCATCGGCTCCCGCCACGGACTCCTCGGACGGAAGGAAGCCGCGACCCATCACCGGCTCGACACCCAAGGCGGAGAAATAGTTGGCCGTCACGATCTGCCCCAGCACGACCTCCGCACGCTCGCCGCCCCTGAGCCCCATGGGGAAGTAGAAATACGCCACGAGCTCCGCGAACGCGTCGTTGCCGTCGCGCAGGTCGAGGTAGTCCGGATACGTGGAGTGTGAGAACTGGTCGCCACCCTCGAACGTGGTGAAGACGCGGACGAGCCGATCGGGGTCCTCGACGGGCAACGGCCGCAACAAGACCGTGTTGGCGATGCTGAAGATCGTCGTGTTCGCGCCGATTCCCAGCGCCAGCGAGATTACCGCCACAACCGTGAAGCCACGGTGCTTCAGCAGCATGCGCCAGCCGTAGCGCAGATCCTGTCGTAGCTGCGTCATGTCACGCCTCCTTCGTCACGGTCCTCGAGGGAGCGGCGGGAGGGACGCTCGGCCGGACCCCACCGCCCGGCCGGAGCGCGCGCGGCAGCGCGTCTGCCCGAAGCCCCTGCGGCTTTTTCGGAGCAAGCCTCGTGCCAGGAGCGCCGCCGGACCGGCCCCACGAGGCCCCTTCCCAGGTGGCGTGACCGACCCTTCTGCGCGTGTCCCATGGATCATTCGCCGGCAGCGGCCTTCACCGCGTACGATAATGGGACACTGCGGTCCCATAATCGCACAGGAGGCAGGGCGCAACTGCCGGTATCCGGCGGTCCGAAGCGGTCCGCAGCGTGCCTGCCGGTGTTCAGCGCCGGGCGCCGACGCTCGTCGACGTTCCCGCGCTCAACCCTGCGCCAGGATCCCCCGCAGCGTCTCGGCGTACGCCCGCCCGGCATCGTCGTCGCTGATCAGCTCGATCTCGTCGGGGCCGCCCACTCCCAGGCCGACCTCGACGGCGCGGGCGATCTGCTCCTGGGCGAAGATCGGCCGAGCCATGATGTCGTCGTTGGAGCCGAGCTGCTTGAGCACCGCGATACCCACGGCGTCGACGGCGACGCGGTCGGTCCCGGCGATCATCACGTTGCCGGATTTCAGCGTGCCGTTGCTGGGTCCGCCGTCGACGAAGGTGTCGATGCCGTCCATGACGACGAGCTGCGGCCGGTAGCCCTGGTTCAGCTCGGCGATCATGCGGCGCATGTCCGGGGAGCGATGCATGGGCCGGCGAATGGGCTTCGGCGTAAGACCGACCGAGAGCTTCAGCGACATGGTGAATACACCGCCGTAGCCGTGCGTCTTGAGGCAGCACGTCGACACCACGTACTCGGCGTTGACCACCTGCCGTGGCAGGTGGAAGCCGTCCGCCCAGTGCGAGCCCGCGGGCTTGAAGTGCACCCAGTCGGCGTCGGGGATGTCCTCGAAGTTGACGACGTTGAAGCCCATGCACGACGCCATATCGGGAATGCCCTTGTCGTCCATTACGCCGGATGTGGCGGGCGGCCCGCTCGACTCACCCAGCGTGATCTCACGCGCGTCGCGCTCCTGCAGCTCGGTAACGAGCTGGGCCAGTGTGTCGTTGTGGGTCCCGGCGGGTGCCGGATCGGCGGTGTTGAAGTTGGGCTTGATGACGACGTGCTTCCCCGAAATGCCCGCGGGTTGCAACAGCTTCAGCGCGCGGGTCACTCCGTCGCGACGGTCTTCGGTGCGGATCAACGCCACCACGGAGCGGCGCTGCGCCAAGCCGCGAAAGATCGATCCCAGCTCGGCGGAGGGCAGGAGCGCCAGGCCGGCTGCTGCACCCTTGAGGAAGTCACGTCGATCGAGGGGAAACGTGGGGCGAAGGTCCATCGTGTCCTCCTTCGCGTCGGGGGCGCGAGGCTCACCCAGCAATAGTACGCCTTGTTCCAGAAGGTTCAAAATGGCCGGCGGCGGGGCGAGGAACCGCTTCCGACGCGAGCGCAGAGCCGACCGTCCCGGATGCCCGCGGCCGTAGGCGTAGATGGGATCGGGTCAACCACCCGGGCGCAGCGGCGATCGCTCGACGACCCCCTGCCCTTCGACAACGTGCAACTCGTGGTCGACGACCCCATCGAGCGTTTCACCGGAGAGCGTAATCTCGTTGCCGTTCGGCCAGCGCACGGCGATTGCGTCAACCGCGTCGCGCGCGCCAAGGCCGAAGGTGAGGGTCAGCTCGCTTTGCGATGCGTACGACGACCCCGACTTGACCCATTGTGTCTGCCGCCATCGGTCCGACGTGACCGTGACCTCCGTGCCGATGGCGTCGCGGTTGACGGTCTCGACCCCGGAGCCGGCCCCGCTGAGGCGAAGGCGTACCACGCTGGGTGGGTCTTCTGCATCGCGAGCGCGGTTCTGCCACAGCCTCGCCTTGCCATCCTTCACCGTGACGATCACATCGAGGTCACCGTCGCGGTCGTAGTCGGCGTACGCGGCACCTCGCCCGACGATGGGAGCGGCCACAGGCGACCCCACCTCCTCGGCAACCTCGCGAAACCGGCCGTCACCCTCGTTGCGGTAGAGCAACGCCGGCTGCTCGTAGCTGACGCGCGGCTCGACCGCTGCGATCTTCTCGTAGATGTGCCCGTTGATGGCCAGCAGGTCGAGATGTCCGTCCAGGTTGTAGTCGAAGAAGAACAGGGCGAACGTCAGCGGCAACAGGCTGCTGCGACCGATCTGTGAGCGTGGCGCGACGTCGACGAAGACGCCTGGCGCCAGCGGCTCGAAGAGGCCGATCATCTCGTTGGAGAAGTTGCCGATGGCCACGGCGATTCGCTGATCGTTGCGGTAATCAGCGGCGTCGATGCCCATCCCGGCGCGTGCCACGCCGCCGGCATCCACAGCCATGCCGGAAACCAGCCCGACCTCCCGAAACGTCCCGTCCTGACGGTTCTCGAAGAGGAAGTTGGGCTCGGTGTCGTTAGCCACCGCCAGATCGGGCCAGCCGTCGCGGTTGAAGTCGGCCACGGTGACACCGAGCGACTTACCACCGGAAACGAACACGCCCGCCTCGCGGGTGACGTCGGTAAAGCCATCATTGCCGTCATTGCGGTAGAGCACAGACGGCTCTCCCGTGAAGGTGCGCGGCTCGCAGTACGACCGTGTTTCGCCGTCGAGGCTGCACTCGAGGTCGTCCTCTGGACTCCAGCGCAGGTAATTGCACGCGTACAGGTCGAGGTCACCGTCGCGGTCGTAGTCGAACCATGCGGCGCAGCTTCCCCAGCCGGGGTGATCGACGCCGACCTGCGCCGCGACGTCGACGAATCGGCCACCGCCCTGGTTGCGGAACAGTCGGTTGGGTCCGTACGCGGTGACGTAGACGTCCGTGTCACCGTCGTTGTCGAAGTCAGCCGGCGCGGCGCCGACACCATAGAACCTCACCTCCAGTCCGGCGTCGGCGGTGAAATCGGTGAACCCGGCCTCGCCGTGGTTTC
>CBDUAS010000093.1:0-9177 GCA_965365185.1 uncultured bacterium
AATCGCCGGCACCTGCTGTCGAGGAATCGCCGGCACCTGCCGTCGAAGAATCGCCGGCCCCTGCCGTCGAGGAATCGCCGGCACCTGCTGTCGCGGAATCGCCGGCCCCTGCCGTCGCGGAATCGCCGGCACCTGCTGTCGCGGAATCGCCGGCACCCGCTGTCGAGGATTCGGTCGCGGAGCCAGGAACGGTGGTGTCGGAGGCACCCGTGGCCGCGCAAGAAGAAGCCGAGGCAAAGCCTCCGGAGGACGCCATGGAGACCGGGGAACGAGCACCCGAGGCAGAGCCCGAGACCTCAACCGCCGAAGAACCGGAGGCGCCCACGCGCGCCCCGGTATTGCCCGCGTCGCCCGCAGTGCCGACGCAACGTGCGGTGGCGGATCTCATCGGGGAGCCCGAACCCCCGAAGCAGCAGCCGGCAACGATCGACGCGACCGCCGTGTACCGAGAATCGATCAGAGCCGTCGGCCGCTTCTTCTCTGCTGCGTCGAAAATCGAGCAGGACGGCGCGACCGTGCTTCCGGTAGCCGACATCGAGGCCACGGCGGCGACGCTGGTTTCCGGCATGGAGCAAGACGAGGTCGGTGACGGTCTGGTCGCCTCGGCTGTCGGTCCGTATCCGGAAGACGGCAGCTTCGTGGTGCCCCACAGCGTGAACGTGGCGATCCTCTCGCAACGCGTCGCGCGAAATCTCGGTCTCGAGGGCGGCGAGCTGCAGACGCTGGCGGTTGCCGCTTTGGTACACGACGTCGGCACGGTACGAATCCCGCGAGAGATGTTTTACAAGGACGACAGCCTCTCCAACGACGAGTGGGCGCTGATGCGCCGCCGGCCTGCCTTCAGCGCGGAGATCATGCAGGCTCTCGGCCCTCAGTACCGGGCTGTGGCGGAGATCGCACATCAGGTTCACGAGCGGCTTGACGGCAACGGGTACCCGCGTGGATTGCACGTCGACACCATCGCGCTGGAGGCGTCCATCCTCGGCGCGGTGGACATTTTCGAGGCCTTCATCCACCCGCGTCCCTACAAGAAGACGGTGCCCGCTGCGGCCATGTACGGAGTCGACAATCTGATGCGACTGGCGCACCAGTTTGGTGACGGCGTCTTGAAGGCGCTGGTCCGGAGCGTCGGGTTGTTTCCGGTGGGCACGTACGTGCGGCTGAACAGCGGCGAGGTAGCGCGCGTCCTCCGCGGGCGTTCGACGAATCCCATGCGACCCGAGGTCGAGGTCGTGTGCGACACGCAGAAGCGCATCCTCGAGACGCCGCGCCACGTCGACCTCATGGCGACGCCGCACTTGTACGTATTCAAGCCGATGTCACCCGAGGACCTGGCCGAGTTCGGGCTGCGATAGGCGGGGTTGACGGCGGCAGCGTTGGCGCTCGTCGAGGTTATGGTTCAATATCGCCTGCGTCGTGCCTCCTCGCCTGCGTGAAATCGGTGGCGCGAAGCACACGGACACCATCCACACGCCTTCCGGAGTAATCTCAACATGTCGGTTCGTAAGCAGCTCACTGTGGCCTGGCAGAACAGGCCGGGAGAGTTGGCCAACGTTTGTCGGGTCCTGGCCGACGTCGGCGTCAACATCGAAGCCCTGGCCACGGCCGAGGCCGGTGAATACGGAGCCGTTCGGCTCGTCGTCGACGACGTCGAGGCGGCACGCAAGGTCTTTCACGATGCCGCGGTCGCGCACACGACGATCGACGTCCTGGTCATTGCGTTTCCCAACCGCCCCGGTTCACTCAGCGAGGTAGCCGGACGCCTCGCGGCGGAGCGCATCAATATCGAGTACTTCTATTCGGCCGTCGCTCCGGGAATCGACCGGGCATACGGGGTGTTCAAGGTCTCCGATCCGCAGCGCGCGGACGAGGTGACCCGCGAGCTGGTGCAGGACGATGACTGATCGTGCCCCCGTCGTCACCGCTTCGGATCTTCCCGGGGTCGCCCTGGCGCGGCGCGGCAAGGTGCGCGACGTCTACGATCTCGGCGACCAGCTTCTGATCGTCGCCACCGACCGTGTCTCGGCGTTCGATGTCGTGCTGCCGAACGGGATTCCACACAAAGGAAGCGTTCTCACGCAGATCTCCCGGTTCTGGTTCGATCGCATCGGCGCCTGCAAGCACCATCTGATCAGCACCGACGTCGCCGATTTCCCCGATCCCCTGCGCCGACACGCGGACTTGTTGCAGGGCCGCTCGATGCTGGTGCGGCGCGCCGACCGCGTCGACATCGAATGTGTCGTGCGCGGGTACCTGATCGGATCGGGTTGGAAGGACTATCAGGCAACGGGGGCCGTTTGCGGCATCGAGCTGCCGGATGACATGCCGCTGGCGGGGCGGATCGAGGAGCCCATATTCACGCCGGCGAGCAAGTCCGACGAGGGACACGACGAGAACATCTCCTTCGACCAGATGGTCGATATGGTCGGTAGGGAGACCTCGGAGCGCCTGCGCGACCTTTCGCTGAAGATCTACAGCGAGGCGCGAGCCTACGCCGAGCAGCGCGGGATCATCATTGCCGACACGAAGTTCGAGTTCGGTGTGATCGATGGAGAGCTGGCTCTCATCGACGAGCTGCTGACTCCCGACTCGTCACGGTTCTGGCCCGCCGATCAGTATCGCAGTGGCATCAGCCCACCCTCGTTCGACAAGCAGTTCGTGCGCGATTATCTCAACGAAGTCGATTGGGACAAGACGCCTCCCGGACCCGATCTTCCCGAGGAGGTCGTGGCGGCGACAAGCGCCAAGTACCTGGAGGCCTACGAACGGCTCACCGGTAGCCCGTTGCCGGGAACCGGGTCCGGCGGAGAATGAGCCGGGCCAACCTGCAGGCGCGCCTCGACGCGTTGGTTGCCGACATGATCAGCGGCGGTATCCGCCTCGAAGAGGCCTTGAGGGCGCTTGAAGCACATTTTCTGCAGCGTGTGCTGCATCAGCACCGGGGAAACCAGAGCCGCGCGGCAGCGGCGCTCGGCATCCACCGCAACACGCTGCGCAACAAGCTGCGACGCTGCGGGCTGCTGTGAGCCGCTGAGGGCGCCGGTCGCCGGCGAAAACACGCCGTCAGAAAGTTGACGGTTTTTGCACCCGTTGCTATTCTTAGCACTCGAATCACAGGAGTGCTAACCGGGCCTCCCGGAACCTCCTTCCGGCGTGATTCCGAGCGAGCCGCCGAGGCACATGGGTCGGCGCGGCTCTCGGAACCCCACTCAAGTTTGCGAGTCTTGTCTGGTAACACTCAATCGAGTGCAAGGAGTGCGTAAATGGCGACAAAGACGAAGTCCCGTGTGAAGGTCCGTCCCCTCGGTGATCGGGTGCTGGTGCGGCGCCTGGAAGTTGCAGAAGAGGTGCGCGGCGGCATCATCATTCCCGACACCGCCAAGGAAAAGCCGATGGAGGCGGAGGTCGTGGCCGTCGGCGAAGGCAAGCGCCTGGACGACGGCAGCCGCGCCCCGTTCGAGGTTGCGGCGGGCGACACCGTGCTGATCGGCAAGTACTCAGGAACGGACATCAAGTTCGACGGCGGCGATTACCTCATCCTCAGAGAGGACGAGATTCTCGGCATCGTCGGGTAGCCAAGACGAAGACCCGCCGCCCGCGGCGGTTGACTGACGGAGGAAGAAGATGGCAAAGGCAATTACCTACAGCGAAGACGCGCGGCGTGACATCCAGCGGGGTGTCAACAAGCTCGCCGACGCTGTGAAGATCACCCTGGGGCCGAAGGGCCGCAACGTGGTCCTCGACAAGAAGTTCGGTGCGCCGCAGATTACGAAAGACGGCGTCACTGTCGCCAAGGAGCTCGATCTCGAGAGCCCGACGGAGAACCTCGGTGCCCAACTCGTAAAGGAGGTCGCCAGCAAGACTTCGGACGTCGCCGGGGACGGCACGACGACGGCGACCGTTCTGGCCCAGGCGATCTACACGCAGGGCGTCAAGCAGGTCACGGCCGGGCACAACCCGATGGCTCTCAAGCGCGGCATCGATGCCGCCGTCGCTGCCGCGGTCGAGGCGATCCAGGCGATGTCCAAGCCCGTCAAGGGCCAGGCGATTGCGCAGGTCGGCACCATCTCGGCCAACAACGACGCCACCATCGGCGAGATCATCGCAGAGGCGATGGACAAGGTCGGCAAGGACGGGGTCATCACGGTCGAGGAGGCCTCCGGTCTCGACACCAGCCTCGACGTGGTCGAGGGCATGCAGTTCGATCGTGGCTATCTGTCGCCCTACTTCGTCAGCGATCCTGAGCGTATGGAAGCGGTCCTCGAGGACGCGCTGATTCTCATCCACGAGAAGAAGATCTCCTCGATGAAGGACCTCCTGCCGTTGCTCGAGCAGGTCTCGCGACTCGGGAAGCCGCTGCTCATCGTCGCAGAGGACGTCGAGGGTGAGGCGTTGGCGACGCTGGTGGTCAACAAGATCCGCGGCACGCTGACCGCCGCCGCGGTCAAGGCTCCGGGCTTCGGCGATCGCCGCAAGGCGATGCTGGGCGATCTCGCCGTTCTGACCGGTGGCACGGCAATCAGTGAGGACATCGGCGTCAAGTTGGAGAACGTCAAGGCCGACGAGCTCGGTCGCGCCAAGAAGGTGATCATCACCAAGGACGAAACCACGATCATCGAGGGCGCGGGCAACGCCAAGGATATCGAGGGCCGAGTCAACCAGATCCGCCAGCAGATCGAGAACACGACGTCGGATTACGACCGCGAGAAGCTGCAGGAGCGGCTGGCGAAGCTCGTCGGCGGTGTGGCGGTGATCAACGTCGGTGCGGCGACCGAGACCGAGATGAAGGAGAAGAAGGCTCGCGTCGAGGATGCCATGCACGCCACCAAGGCGGCCGTCGAGGAAGGCATCGTTCCCGGCGGAGGTGTCGCCTTGCTGCGGGCGCAGCAGGCCGTGTCGAAGCTGAAGCTCGACGGCGACGCCCAGGTGGGTGCCGCCATCGTGTGCCGGGCGATGGAAGAGCCCATTCGACAGATCCTCGTCAACGCTGGTGCGGCCAGCCCCGACCTGATCATCGAGCAGGTGCGCGGCGAGAAGTCCGCCACGCGCGGCTTCAACGCGCAGACGATGGAGCACGCCGACCTGGTGAAAGAGGGCGTGGTCGATCCCACAAAGGTGGTTCGCCACGCACTGCAAAACGCCGCGTCGGTATCGGGCCTGTTGCTCACCACCGAGGCACTGGTCTCCGACCTGCCGGACGAGGACGAGGGACACGCGCATGGAGCCGGAGGCGGCATGGGTGAGTTCTGATCGCCGGTAGGTTCCGCAGGGTGCGTCGACAGGCGCCCGTACGGTGATTCCGATGGCCCGGGGACAGTGATCGTCTCCGGGCCATCGTGTTATGATTTTTCTCGTTCCCCCCCTTTGATGGCCACTCTCTGGCTGCGCCTTCTTCGCGTCAGAAATCCCTGTTTGTACGGATGTCCCCCAACAAGGAGATCTTCAACCCATGATGGCAAGAGACCGTTTCGTCCGCAGGCTGGGGCTTGCGGCCGTTCTGAGCCTGCTCGTGGCTCTTCCCGCGGTGGCACAGACGCCCGCTGCAGCGGGACAGGAAAACCGGCCACTCAAGATCGGTGTCATCAATGGCGAACGGGTGCTCGCCGAGTCGAACATCGGTGCCCAGGTTTCGCAGGAGGCACAGGCAGCGGCTACCGAGTGGGACACGCGCATCAGCGCGAAACAGTCCGAGATCGACACCCTGGTGGCCCAGGCGCAGGAGCAGCGGCTGACGCTCACCGATGAGGCGCTTGCCCGCATGCAGCAGCAAATCGAACAGTTGAACGTCGACTTGACGCGGTTGCGCGACGATGCGCAGAGGGCGATGAACCGCTTGCAGGAAGAGGCGCAGGGACGCATCAACGACGTACTCATCCCCGCCGTCGAGCGGCTGGCTGTCGAAGAGGGCTTCGACCTGATCCTGGACACGAGGATTCAGGGCATACTCTTTTTTGCCGACGCCATCGATGCCACCGACCGCTACATCGCGATGGTCAACAGCACCGGCGGCCAGTAGCGCGGCAGCCTCGGTGTTTTGCAGGTCGAGCAACCAGGAGGAGATGCGCAAGAGCAGTCCAGAGATCCTCGGCTCACGAGGCAGGGGAGCCGCTGTCGCGGGCTATTGATGCCGGCGGCAGAGGAAAGTCGGGACTCCACGGGCCGGCGCGCTGGGTAACGCCCAGTGGGGGAAACCCCAGGCTAGTGCCACAGAAACAATACCGCCGCCCCACGAGGTGGCCGCTTGCGGCCGCCGGGCGGTAAGGGTGGAACGGTGGGGTAAGAGCCCACCAGTGCCGGCGGTGACGCCGGTAGCTCGGTAAACCCCGCGTGGAGCAAGGCCAAACAGGGAACAATGGGGAGGCCCGCCCCGTTCCCGGGTAGGCTGCAAGAGGCGGCGGGTAACCGTCGTCCCAGATTCATGGTTCCCACCCCGGCGCAACCGGGGCAACAGGATCCCGCTTACGAGCCTCGTGAGCCGTAACATCTCGGCGCTGTTTCGTCGGCCGAGGTGCGGCGATCAGAAGGCGTCCGGCAGGCGCTCAGAACGGGATGTCGTCGTCGTTGACGCCGCCGTCGGCCGGCCCCTGCGGTGGCCCGGAAGGCCCGGGCCCAGGGGGCGCACCGCCCCCGCCGAAGTCGCTGTCTCCGCGGCTGCCGAGCATCTGCATGTTCTGCGCCACGATCTCCGTCGTGTAGCGGGTGTTGCCGTCGCGGTCTTCCCACTGGCGCGTTTGGATGCGCCCTTCGATGTATACCTGGCGCCCCTTCGTCAGGTACTGGCCGCAAATCTCCGCCAGGCGTGCCCAGGCGACGATGTTGTGCCACTCGGTCTTTTCCTGTCTCTCGCCGCCGTCGCGGCCACCCCAGCTCTCGGTGGTCGCGATCGAGAAGTTCGCCACCGCAGTGCCATTCTGCGTGTAGCGCATCTCCGGGTCCTTCCCCAGGTTGCCGATCAGAATTACCTTGTTTACACCCCGCGCCATTCCGTACCTCGCTGTTTTCGTGATTGTCCATTCCGCCCGGGGCATACCGCTCGAGCGACTGCGTCTCTATGTACCACACTGGTTAGATGGTCACACCCGTGCGAATTCTGTTGCCGGTGCCAGCGGCGTTCAAAGCGCCCGGCAACCGGGCGGGAGCTCCTGGCCGAGACGATCGAGCTGCATGCAACCGACGAGCGCGGCATCGGACATCGGATGCGCCGCGATGAGCTCGCGCAACTCGCTCACGGCCGCGTCGAGCAGGCCGAGCTCCACTGCCTCGAGCGCGGCGCGCAGCAGCGCGTCGCGAACCTTGGGGGCATTCGGGTACCGCTCGATCACCTCGAGAAAGCGTTGACGCGCTTCGGAGTGAAGGTCTTGCGCAGCGAGTGACTCCCCGGTCCAGTAGATGGCGTCGGGCGCACGCGGCGAGTCGGGGTACCGCGATACGAACTCCTCGAAGGCGCTCACGGCGGTGACGTAATCGGCGCCCGTGTAGTCGGAATAGGCCGAATTGAAGAGCTCTTGCTGCTCCGACTGCTCCGTCGGTACGACCTCGACGCCCCCCGTCCGGCCACCCCCCGGCGGTATGGTCGCTTGTTCGGGCTCGCTGATGTCGACGCCGGCCGCCTCGAGTGCGGCAAGCTGATCGGTGAGAATGCGCACCTGTTCCTGCAGGTTGGCGATGTCGGCTTGCAGGGCGTCGAGGTCGGCGCCGGCGCGGGCCGGGCTGGCCGGGTCGATCCGTCGCTCGAGGTCTTCGCGGAGTTGCACCAGGCGGGTGATGATTTCCTGCTGCGTGGCCTGCAGGTCGGCCACCTGCGCCTCGAGTGTCGCAGAGCGGTTCTCGGATTCGGTGACGCGCTGCTGCATCGAGGCGCAGCCGGAACCGGCGAACATGGCGAGCACCGCGAGGAGGATGAGATTTCGGCAGCGTTCGCTCACGGCTCCACGTTTGTCCGATGAAAGCCGGGACGCGCCGTCGTCGCCCGCCCCGGCACCTCGTGCTGTCTAGCCGTCGTTGCCGCTGATCGCCTGGAACTGGGCGCGCCGGTTTTGGGCCCAGGCCGACTCGGTCGAACCCTGCGCGGCGGGCTGTTCTTCGCCGTAGGAGATGATCTCGATGCGGTCGCGGGGAATTCCGAGCGAGACCAGGTACTGCATGGTGGCGCTGGCGCGCCGCTCGCCCAGCGCCATGTTGTACTCACGCGTGCCGCGCTCGTCGGCGTGGCCGGCGATCAGCAGGCGGAAATGCGTGTTCTCGCGCAGATACTGCGCGTTCGCCTGCAGCTTGGCGCGTTGGTCGGGGCGGATCTCGGACTGGTCGTAGTCGAAGTAGACGGTCTGCAGTATGCCCTGCTGGTTGATCTGGTCGATGGTCAGGATGTCACTCGAAGGCTCGTTTGTTTCCCAGTCGCCGGCGTCGGGCGCTTCCTGGGTGGGGCGCGGCTGGGGTGCCGGGCGCTCTGCAACCGCCGGCTGCTCCGGCGTCGTATCCGGCGGTTCGCTGCTGGAGCAAGCCGGCAACGCGCAGACCGCGATCAAGATTGCTGCAATGCCCGTGCGCTTTGCGAGAGCTTTCATCGACTTCTTCCTCCGTTCGGTGAGCCGTGGGCTCATCTGCCGCCCCATGAGGGGCTCTGGTTGTTTCCCTCGTTCGTCAGCCGACGCAAACGCGAGCCGTCCAGGCCCATGGCGTAGATGTGCGTTTCGTCACCCTGCTGCATTTCAAAAACGATCTGGCGGCCGTCGGGCGCCCAGCTCGGTGAGTCCGCACGCCCGTATCCTCGCGTCAACATGACGCTTTGCCGAGTTGTAAGACTGTACACGAAAATCTGGAACCTGTTAGCCCCTTCTGAGGCCGCGTAGGCAATCAGATCGGAAATTTGCGGATTCGGGTTCCAGGCCGGTGAGTCGATCTGCGTGCCCGTGACCCGCAAGCGCTCCAGGTTGGTGCCGTCAATGCTCATCTTGTACAGGTGCTGGCCGCCGGCGCGCGTGGAGATGAAAGCGATCTCGCGCCCGTTGGGAGAGAACGTCGGCGAGGTGTCGATCTCCGAGTTGTCGGTAACGCGCTGCCAGTCGCTGCCGTCCGGGTTCATGGTGTAGATCTCGGAGTTGGCTCGGCCGAGGCCGTCACGCGTGGAGGCGAAGACGATACGGCTGCCGTCGGGGGCCCAAGCCGGGGCGCTGTCCT
>CBDUAS010000094.1:0-9170 GCA_965365185.1 uncultured bacterium
GGCGGCCGCAGACTCGAACCGCCCCTCCGCATTGGCCTGCTGGATAGCGGCACGCAGCAGCCAGCCGTGTGCCGCCGTGAGCGGCACGTCTCGGAGCAATCGTTCGGCGCGCCGCAGCCACCCGCTGACCAGGGCCGGCTGCAGCTTGCGCCCGTTGTGATCGGCCATGCGGACGGCCATCTCCGCGGCGCGGACTCCGTCTTCCTCGTCGGACAGGTAGAGTGAAAAGGCGCGCTGATCCGCCTCGATGCTCCGGTCCAGTCGCCCGACCCACCATGCAGCTTCTCCCAGTCGCGCCAGATCGTCGGCGGCGAGCGACTCCACGAGGGGATCGAGCAGCTCGAACGCTTCCTGCCACGCGTGCCGCACCACGCACCGGCGAGCCCTCTCCAACACGTCGTCGCTACCGACACTCGCGATCAGCTCACCGCTGGCCCGCTCTGCCATCAGCGACTCGAGCTCACGGCGCAGCTCATGAATGGTGTCCAGCCGATCGGCGACCTTTTTCTCGAGGGCTCCGCACAGCAGGGCCTTCAAACGCTCGGGGGTCTTGTCCGGCAGCAGGTCGCAGCGTGGATCGACCTCGATGATCGCCGCGAGGGTATCGGCAACGGTTTCTCGCTCGAAGGCCTTCTTCCCGGTGAGCATCTCGTACAGAAGGCACCCGAAGGCCCACACGTCGGCCCGCCGGTCGAGCTCGTATCCCCTGATTTGCTCCGGACTCATGTAAGGAACGGTACCCAGCAGCACCCCGGCCGCCGTGAGGTCAGCCGGCCGGTCGGCACCACCCAGCGGCAGCGGCTTGGCGATGCCGAAATCGAGGATCTTCACGTCGCCGCGACGCGTCAGCATGATGTTCGAGGGCTTGAGGTCCCGGTGCACCACGCCCTCTTCGTGCGCCGCCTCCAAGCCACGGGCAATGCCGTGGGCAATGCGGAGGACCTCGTCGATCTCGAGTGCGCCGACCGTCAGGCGCTCTCCGAGGTTGCGGCCATCGATCAGCTCGAGAACCAGCACCGGGCGGCCGTCGATCTTCTCCCGGCCGTAGATGACCGCGATGTTGGGATGGTTGAGCGAGGCCAGCACCGTAGCTTCACGATCGAAGCGTGCGAGCATCTTCGGATCCCCGTACGCCTCCTGGGCGAGGACCTTCAGCGCCACCTCTCTTTGGAGCTGCCCGTCGAAGGCCCGATACACCTCACCCATCCCTCCGCGGCCAAGGGGGCCGATTACGCGGAAGTGACCGATCTCGCGGTTGATCATGGCCTCCACCTGCCTCCCGAGCACGAGCTCGTTGGCGCGGCCGGCAAGCCGCTCGAAATATCCCTCCGCGGCGGACGACGCCTGCAGCAAGGACTCCACTTCCCGGCGCATCTCCTCGTCGTCACCGCAGTGCTGCTCGGCAAGCTTCCGGCGTCCGCCGACCGGCGCGTGGAGGCAATCGGCCAGCACTTTTCGTACGGCTTCCCAGCGTTGTTCGCGCATGCCCGTTCCTGCCGTTTCGTCGAATTCCTCAGGCTCCCTGGAAAGCCGCCGGGTGGGGCCGGCTCCCCGATCTTCGTGGTTGGATACAGGGAAAATCGGCTCGGAGGCTCACGCCGATGGAGGAAAGTGCGAAGCGCTCCGATCGCGTACCATTAGGGGGTCAGCGGAACGGGTATTCCGTGCCGACGGGACCCGGGCCGACGTCACCGCATCGTCAGGTGGAAGGAACCCGAGATGAGCGACGACCACTCACAGACCATCAAGATCATTGCCGGCGGACCGCTTCGGGTGAACGGCGCCCCGCTATACCGGCTGAAGCCCGGGCGAAACGCAGCAGGCTGGCCGGTCCGATGGAAGCGAGGAGATGACGTTGAAGCGCCGGAGGCATTCTCGTTGTGTCGTTGCGGCGCTTCTGCCAACAAGCCATTCTGCGACGGCAGCCACAAGAACGCCGGGTTCGACGGCAAGGAAACAGCCGACCGTAGGCCCACGGAAGCTCGCCGGAGGAAGTTCCCCGGATCCGAGATCGTCATGACCGACGACGAGTCGCTGTGCTGTCACGCCGGCTTCTGCGTTCGCGAACACGCGAAAGCCTGGACGCTGGTCGAAAACGCCAGCGACCCCGAAACCCGCAAGACCCTCATTTCCATGATCCAGAATTGTCCGACGGGTCGGCTCGAGTACTACGAGCCGCCGGACGAGACTCCCATTGAGCGGCCCTTGGACCCGGGGATCGGCATCATCGCCGACGGCCCCCTGTGGGTCCAGGGCGGTATTCCGATCGAGAGCGCCGCCGGGGAGACCTACGAGGTGCGCAACAGGGTGGCGCTGTGTCGCTGCGGCGCCTCCAAGAACAAGCCGTACTGCGACGGCACACATACCGACGTCCACTTCAAGGACGAATAGCCCGGCTGGACGCTGCGGAGCCGCTTGTATCGATCACGGACCCGGCCCGTGTGTGATGGTGCCGTGTCCCCGCTGTCGCAACGCGTTCGCCTACTAGCGACGCGTACCGGGCGGTAAGCTTGCTTTCCTCATGGACCCTCAGCGCTGGCAACTCGTACAAGACCTGCTCGCGGAGTCCTTGGAGCGCCCGGCCGACGAGCGGGAAGAATTCCTGCGGCGTAGCTGCGGCGCCGATGCCGAGCTTCGCGAGGAAGTTGACTCGCTCCTGCGAGCCTCCGAGGAAGCCGACGGATACTTCGACGACCTCGGAGAGCGCGCAGGCATTCCGCGAGAAGGAGAGCCCGAAGAGGTCCGGTCGCGCCCGCCGGAAAATGACCTGGAGCCCGGCGCGCGGTCCGGCTCGTTCGCGGACGATTCGCTGATCGGGACTTCGGTTTCGCATTTCCGCGTCACCGGGTTCCTCGGCCGCGGAGGCATGGGGAAGGTCTACCGCGCCACCGACTCCGAGCTCGGCCGCGATGTCGCATTGAAGGTCTTGTCCGATCAATTCGCCGACGACCAGACGCTGGCGGCGCGCCTCAAGCGCGAAGCAAGGTCGCTGGCGGCCCTGAACCACCCGAACATCGCCGCGATCTATGGCCTCGAGAGAGTCGGCAACCATCAGGCACTGGTGCTCGAGCTCGTCGAGGGCAACTCGCTGGCCGACATCCTGGCCGGGAGCCGCCGCGGCGGCCTCACCGTAGAGGAGTCGCTGGAGATCGCCCGCCAGGTTGCTGATGCGCTGGAGTCGGCGCACGAGAGAGGCATCATCCACAGGGATCTGAAGCCCGCGAATATCGCACTCACGGCAGATCATCGGGCCAAGGTCCTCGATTTCGGCATCGCCAAAGCGGTGCAGCCGGACGTCGATATCGACGGAGATCCGGAATGGTCACCGACCGAGGTGATGGCGGCGACCCAACCCGGTCGCATCATGGGCACGGTCTCCTACATGAGCCCCGAGCAGGCGCGCGGCAAGCCCGTCGACGCGCGCACCGACGTCTGGGCCTTCGGCTGCGTGCTCTACGAGATGCTGGCCGGCAAGAAGGCGTTCGCCGGCGCTACGCCTACCGACACGATCGTTGCCATCATCGAGCGCGAACCCGACTGGGATGCGTTGCCGGAGTCGCTGCCGCCGCAGGTCCAGGCGCTGCTGCGGCGCTGCCTGCGCAAGAACCCCAAGCGCCGGCTTCGGGCGATCGGCGACGCCTGGCTCGAGCTCGACGAGGTCCTCGAGCTCCCCCCCGAGCAACGCCCGGTGGCGGTGGCGGATTCCTCGCGGTGGCGGCGGGCGCTTCCGTGGGCCGCGGCGTTGGCCGTCGGTGGCATCGGCCTATGGGCGGGCCTGACTTTGGAGCGGCCGACGCCGACGCCTACGCGGCGGCTCGAGGTCGCCGTTGCGAACGATGACCTGCGTTCGGCGCTCGGCGGCCGCTCACTGGCACTTTCGCCGGATGGCTCCCTGCTCGTGCACACGACTGCCGACGGACTGGCCCTACGCCCACTCGACGACTTCGCCGCCACCCCCATGCCCGAGACCGTCGGCGCCGAATCGCCCTTCTTTTCCGGCGACGGCGAATGGGTCGGATTCTTCGCCCGCGGGAAACTGTGGAAGATCTCCGTGCGCGGCGGTACGCCTTTCGAGCTGTGTGACGCCCGCACACCGAGGGGTGCCCACTGGAGCGGCAATGACACCATCGTGTTCTCCGACGGCACCTCGTTATGGCGCACGGAGGGGCTCGGCCTTGAATGCGTTCAGGTCGCCGCGCCCGACCCGGCGCGCGGCGAGATCCGCTACGAGTGGCCGACCCTGTTGCCCGGTGATGACGCGGTCATGTTCGAGCTGGTCGGTGAGGGTTGGAGCAGGCTGTCGGTCTTGAACCTCGCAAACGCCGAGATCACCACGCTGATCGATGGTGGCTCTGATGCTCATTACCTACCCACCGGACATGTGGTGTATTCGCGCGCCGGGTCGCTGTTCGCGATTCCGTTCGACCCGGACCGACGGACCGCAACCGGGGATTCTCGCCCGGTTCTCGACGGGGTCCGCTCGGAAAGCACCGGCGCCGCCCACGCCGCGTTTTCGGCCGAGGGAACCGCGGCGTACGTGCCCACGACCGAACCCGACTATCGGCTCGTCTGGGTGGATCGCAACGGCAACTCGGAGTCGATCAGCGAGACTCGCGGAGCCTACACGACACCGCGGATCTCGCCCGACGGCTCGCGGATCGCGCTGGCGATACGCCGGGCCGGAGAGCTGCACATCTGGTCGCACGACATCGCGCGCGACCTGCAGCAACCGATCACGTCGACCGGCAGCAACAACTGGCCTGACTGGACGCCGGACGGACGTCACGTGGTGTTTTCCTCCGGCCGACGCGGTCCCTCCAGCCTCTGGTGGAAGCCGGCGAACGGCAGTGGAGACGCGGAGCAACTGGCCCGCACCAGCGGCGTGCAGTATGCCGTGACAGTCGCCGAGCGAACCCCACTGGCAGCGTATTTTCAGGTCGACAGCTCCGGAACGCGGGACATCTGGGCGCTGCCGTTACGACCCGGAGCGGAGGCGTTCCCCTTGGTAACCACGGAGGACCACGAGCAGGGCCCGGCGCTCTCCCCCGACGGCAACTGGCTGGCGTTCGTTTCGAACACCTCGGGACGCAACGAGGTGTACGTACAGCCTTGCTCGGGGTGCACCGACGCGCCGCTGAACGCCGACACCGGACGCCGTCGCGTCTCGCTCGACGGTGGCGGCGAGCCGGTCTGGCACCCGGACGGAGGAGAGCTGTTCTATCGCCAGGGCGACCGCATGATGTCGGTTCGGTTCGACCGCGAGGACGACTTCCGTCCATCCCGGCCGCTCGTCGTGTTCGAGGGGCGATTCGCCCCGGGCCAGTCGGGCAACCGCAACTACGATGTCCACCCCGACGGCGATCGCTTCCTCATGCTGCAAGCTGCTGGCCCCGATCCCCAGCGCCCACGCATAAACGTGGTGCTCAATTGGGCGGCGGAGCTCGAGGACGCGTTCTCACGCTGATCCCGGTGGTACCCAGCGCGACGTTCGTGTATAAAGCATGCGGCAAACAGGGACTTGAATAGTCCTGTTTTTTCCTATCCCCGACATGCTTGCCCCGGGGACCCCATCATAGGAGGGGAGCATGAGAAGGATGATTTCCGGCGCCGTACTCTTGGCGCTCGTTGCCACGGCGACCGTGACCCTGGCGGCTCAGGAAGAGCCGATGTACGTCAGCCTGACCTACGTCAGCGTAAAGCCCGGTATGAACCAGGCTTTCATGGCCGCTGCGGCGGACCATCTGGCATGGCGTAAGAGCATCAACGACGCGCACTACTACTCGGTGTCGCGGGTCCAGACCGGGCCGCGCAGCGGCCAGATCGTGTTCGCTGCAGGGCCGATGCCGGGCGCTCAGATGGACGACTACAACGCGTTCGGCGAGCAGTCAATGGCCGATTGGGCCGGCCGCGGGGCGTTCGGTTATGTCGACAGCGTCGAAACCGTCGTGATGCAGACCATGCCGCAGATCGGCAACCCGCCACCGCCGGGCACGATGACGCCGATGGTGCACGTCTACGAGCTCGAGCTTGACTATGGGTCGATACCTTCCTTCATGGAGGCGCTCGGCGAAATGGACGCGGTGCAAAAGAGCGTCGGAAATGATGGCTACGCGGCGTGGACGATGCCGGTGAGCGGCACCAGTTTCAACAAGCGCTGGTTCATCAACTGGGTCGACGGCTGGGCCGATACCGCAGGCGACCCGCAGCGTGAGGCAAGGGTCATGGAGGCCGCCGGGGGGCAGGACGCCTACGAGGCGCTCATGGGCCGGCTCATGGGCGCGGTGACCGGATCGAGCGTCACCACCTACGTGAGCATCCCGGACCTCAGCCACCTGCCGGCGGGCCAATAGCTCACGTGGGAGTGTCACGCGCCACCTGGCAGGCTGAGGAGACGCGCTGTAGGTAGTCGTCCGCCAGCTCCGTCGCAATCGCTTGCCGTGGGCTGACTATTCGATACCGTGTCGGCACCGAGAGGGGTGTCCCGCCCGTTGCCGGGCGGGACACCCCTATTGTTGCGCCCACAGCGCGCGTGGGGTTCCATAACGCGAGCTTCACACCCTGCGTTCGCGCATTGTGGACGCCCACCTGCGAGGAAGGACTCACATGCATCGCAAGCTGGTTGTCTTCATCGTCGCGCCGGCGCTCGCCGCCGGTCTTTCGGCCGCTGCGCCGGCTTCCTCTCTGCCCACGTCGACCGCGACCACTGTCGGTGCGGCACAGCGAACCGGCCCCTACGATGCCGCGCGCCCGTTCGGCACCCTGCGGGAGCAGGCCGCGATCCAGCAGGCCTGGGTCAAGGAGCGGCTCGAGGTGAATCTGCCGAAGATCATGCGCCGGCAGGGTGTCGACATGTGGGTCGTGTCGATGCGTGAGTACAACGAGGACCCGGTGTTCCGGGCGCTGGTCTCACCCACCAGCTTCGCGGCGCGCCGGCGGACCATTTACGTCTTCTTCGATCGAGGCCCCGAGGAAGGTGTCGAGCGACTGGCTCTCGGCGGCGGCTCGCAGGGGGGGCTTTACGAGGCCTATCGCACCAACGTGACCACCGAGCGCGGCGATCAGGCGGAGCTGTGGGGGGCCGGGCAGTGGCGCCTCTTCGCCCAGCTCGTGAGGGAGCGCGATCCGCAGGCAATCGCGGTCAACATCGATCATGAGCACAACTTCGCCGACGGCCTCACGGCTGGCGAGTGGGAGCAGATGGAGGAGGCGCTCGGCCCCGAGTACGCCGGTCGCGTGGTGCGCAACCCCCGCCTCGCCATCGATTATCTGGCGATGCGCGTTCCCAGCATGACGCCGGTATATCGCCGGCTGCAGGCCATCGTGCACGAGGTCATCTCGGCGGCGTTCTCCAGCCTGGTGATCGAGCCCGGGGTTACCACGACCGACGACGTTGTCTGGTGGATGCGCCAGCGCGTCAACGACATGGGGCTGCAGACATGGTTCCAACCCTCGGTAAGCGTCCAGCGGCGCGGCGTTTCCGGAGAGGGGTTGGGCCCGAACCCCGTCATCGAGCGCGGCGACGTGCTGCACTGCGACTTCGGCATCACGGCGATGCGGCTGAACACGGACACACAGCACATGGCGTACGTCCTGCGCGAGGGTGAGACCGAGGCCCCCGCCGGTCTACGGGCCGCACTCGACAACGCCAAGCGGCTGCAGGACATACTCTTGGAGGAGATCGAGGTCGGTCGCACCGGCAACGAGATCCTCCATGTCGTTCTCGAGCGGATGCGGGCCGAGGGGCTCAACGGAACCATGTATACGCATCCGATCGGCGACCACGGCCATGGCGCCGGCCCTCTCATCGGCCTGTGGGACTATCAGGAGGGAGTCCCCGGACGCGGCGACGTACCGGTCATCCCGAGCATGTGGTTTTCGACCGAGCTTCAAGTGACCACGCCGGTAGCGGAGTGGGACGGTCAGCCGGTCCGCATGGCGATGGAGGAAGAAGCCGAGGTCACGGCCGACGGCCTGCGGCGCTGGGCGTTGCGACGCCAAACCGACCTGCACCTTATCCACTGAGAGTTCGAAGACATCCCGTCGGCTCCGTCCCGGCGCCTCCGCGGCCGGCGGGTCGGGGCCGCAGACAAGACCGTCTGTAGATCGACCCGGAGGTTGCTTTGCTCCTTGAAGGCTCGTGTCATTGCGGCGCCGTGAGGTTCGAGGTCGAATCCCGTCGTCCCTATCCGTACAACCTCTGCTACTGCGAAACGTGCCGTAAGACCGCAGGCGCCGGGGGATACTCGATCAACATCTCCGCGCGTGCGAACTCGCTCACCGTCGAGGGCGCGGAATACGTGCGCGTCTATCGACCGGGGCACATCGACGAGAAATCCGGTGACATCAGCCCGCAGGAGCGCCGATTTTGCGAGATCTGCGGATCGGCGCTGTGGATCCAGGATCCACGGTGGCCGAATCTGATCCATCCGCACGCCTCCGCCATCGACAATGCGCTGCCCATCCCCCCGGAGCGCACCCACCTGATGCTCGAGTTCAAGGCCCCGTGGGTGGAGGTCCGGGCCGACCCACAAGACAGGCAGTTCGAGGGCTACCCGGACGAGAGCATTGCCGAGTGGCACGACCGGCTGGGGTTGCTGACGGCCTGAGAGCCCCGATCCAGGGTTCTGGCTGTTCGTTCTCGGGACGTTGTCCACCACGTGGGCACCCAGGTTGGAGCACACTTCGGGCGGGTTGGCCGAATGGGGCCGTGGGGAGGTCGACGGGTTGGGGGGAACGTCGGCGCTGCCCTTCGCGTGAACGTGCGCGGACTATGCGGAACGGCTCGCGCCGATCTTCGCGGGCGCAATACACGCTGCGGGCAACACCGACGTCCCCCAACCCTCGGATCCGAGGGTGCCAAATCGAACCTGCCACGATCCGACACCACTGTGGCCAAGACGGCTCCCTGTGGAGACCTGCGGCGATGCCGCCGGCACGTTTGGGAACAGGGCATCTCCGTCCCGAGCGGCCCCGACATGCACCCCAGGTTCCACCCGGCCAAAAGCCCTCCGCCCCCTCCCGGGCGGAGCTCGATGAACGAGGCCGTGAGAATACCCAGCTAGCCACACGCTGACGGACGGGCGAGAACACCGGCAGGCCAGCGCGCGTCGGCTCGTGATCAAGCCGTCTTGAGCGCCGTCACGGGGTCGGCCTTCGCTGCCCGCAGGGCG
>CBDUAS010000095.1:0-9168 GCA_965365185.1 uncultured bacterium
AGAACACCACCGGCAGGCAAACCAGCGCGACGCCGGCGGCCAGCCGCGCGCGGCGCGCGAAACCACTGAAGAAGACGAGCCAAGTCGACACCGCGAGAGCGCAGACGAGCGCCAGCCCGAAGCTCATCACGTTGCTGGCGCCGCGATCACCGGTTACCTCCGTCGTCTGCAGCCAGAATCCGAGGAGCAGACAAACCGTGAGGAGAATCCAGATGCCACGCGGAAGCAGAAACCGCGGTGTCGAACGTGAGCCCATGAAGACAGAGGTTAGGACAGTCGCACGTGGGCATCCAGCGCCAAGGTGCGCCCCCCGGCGCGGGCTGTCACACAGCCGACGACGGCAGAATTGCTAAGAAATTAGCATGATGCTAATTTCTTAGCACTGAATGGCGACGCACGGGAACATGCAACGCGGGGGCGCCTCGGCGCCGCATGGAGACGCGATGTCACAACCGCTGGAACACAAGCTCAGTCGTCGGGAACGACAGATCATGGACGTGCTCTTCCAACGCGGGACAGCCACCGCGGCGCAGGTTCGCGACGGCATGCCGGACGCACCGAGTTACTCGGCCGTTCGTGCGCACCTGCGCATCCTCGAGGACAAGGGCCATGTCAGGCACGAACAGGACGGCGCTCGTTACGTCTACCGTCCGACGCTGAACAAGGAGCGCGCCAGGCGATCCGCCCTGGGTCACCTCGTCGATACGTTCTTCGATGGCTCTGCCGAGAAAGCGGCGGTGGCGCTGCTGGGTGATTCGACCGCGGCGATGACCGACGAAGAGCTCGATCGGCTCCAACATCTGATTCAGCAAGCCCGCTCCCGGGAGACGTGAAGATGGCCCGGCCCACGTTTCTCGCATCGTTCGACATGCACGCCGACGGGCGCAAACAGGTTTTGTGGCCCGCGGGAGAGGCCGCCCGATGAGCGAGCTTCTCAGAGAGGTGCGCTACGTCGTTCGCGCGCTGGCCAGGCGGCCCGGCTTCGCCGCCGTCGTCGTGCTGACGCTGGCGCTGGGGATCGGCGCCAATACGGCAATCTTCAGCGTCGTCCGCGGCGTTCTCTTGCGGCCGCTGCCTTATGCCCAACCGGACAGGCTGGTCAGGGTGTGGAGCGCTTATCCGGAGGACGACATCGCGCTCGGCACGACGTCGCCTCACGACCTCGCCGATTGGCGAGAACAGGCAACGGCGTTCGAGGCCATCGCCGGCTATCCGGCCATTCGCATCGGAGGGTTCGTCCTTTCCAGCGAAGACGGGCCCGACGAGGTCGAGACCATGCACGTGACCGAAGACTTCTTCGAGGTCTTCGGCGTTGACGCCGCTATCGGGCGCACGTTGCGCGCGCAAGACCAGCGAGAAGGCGACAACCGGGTCGTGGTGCTGAGCCACGGAGCCTGGACGCGGCGCTTCGGAGCCGACCCCGAGGTCGTCGGAGGTACTCTGGTACTCAACGGTGAGCCGTTTGTCGTCGCCGGCGTGATGCCCGCCGGATTCGAGTACCCTACGGCCGCGGTGGAGTTGTGGGTGCCGATCTCGCTGATCCCGGATACGGGCGTACCCCGGCGTCGTGCCATCCGCTGGCTGGATGTCGTCGGACGACTGTCCGGGGGCACCTCGATGGAGCAGGCCCGCGCCGAGATGGCCACCGTCGCCGGTCGGCTTGCGCGGGAGTACCCGAGCTCGAACGAACGTCTTGTCGCTGCTTCCATCCGGCCGCTGGCCGAGCAGATCGTCGGCGAAGTGAAGCCGGCCATGTTGACGGTATTCGCCGCCGTCGGCCTCGTCCTTTTGGTCGCCTGTGCGAACGTTGCCAACCTCGTGCTCGCCCGGGCCGAATCGCGCCTGCGGGACGTGGCCGTGCGCGCGGCACTCGGTGCCGGGCGGTCTCGGCTGCTCGTGCAAGTGCTCGCCGAAAGTCTGACGCTGTCAATGATCGGCGGCACCGTCGGCGTCGCCGTTGCGTTTGCCGGCGTGCGCTTCTTACTTTCGCTGGCCCCGCGGCAAATACCACGCCTGTCCGAGGTAGGACTCGACGCCGGCGTGCTGGGGTTCACGTTCGCCATCTCGATCGTTGCGGGGATCCTGTTCGGGGCCGCTCCGGCGCTGCGCATCAACCTCTCGGCATTGACGGAGGCGCTACGCAGCGGCGGGCGGGGAACCGTGGGGGCAGGAGGCCGGCTGCGCAGACTGCTGGTCGTAACCGAGACGGCGCTCGTCGTCGTTCTTGCCATCGGTGCCGGCTTGCTGATTCGAACCTACGATTCTCTCCTGCGCGTGGATCCCGGATTCGACACCGAGAGCGTCCTGACCTTGCGCGTGTCGGCGCAGGCCACCGACGGCTACGTCGACTTTCTGCACGAGGCGGTCGAGCGGATCGAGGCGTTGCCGGGCGTGCAAGCCGCCGGAATGGTGCGGCCGTTGCCGCTCAGGGGGGACACGTTCCAGGGCGAGGATGTCGGCTTTCGCGTCGTGGGTCGCGAGGTATTGGACCCGGACGACGAGCCCGAGGCTTACATGCGCTTCGCCGGACCCGGCTATTTCCGGGCCATCGGGATCCCGCTTCTTTCGGGACGTGACTTCCGTGCCTCCGACGACCGCGACGCCCCGCTGGTGGCAATCGTCAGCCGGGAGGCGGCCGAGCGCTATTGGGACGGAGAGGATCCGGTGGGTACGACGTTGGTGATCGGCGAGCAGGACGTGCCGGTCGTTGGACTCGTCGGGGACGTGCGGCAGATGAGCCTGGCCGAGCAGCCCGGCCCGGTGATGTACGTCTCGCATCGACAGGTATCACGCACCGGCATGACGTTCGTGGTGCGCACCGCCACAGATCCCGAGCAGCTTGTCGGCGCGATCCGGGACGAGATCTGGCAGCTCCGCCCGGACCAGCCCATCGAGGACATCGCCTCGATGGAACTCGTGGTGGACAGCTCGATGGCGCAGCCGCGGTTCGCCATGGCCCTGCTGAGCTTGTTCGCGGCGCTGGCGTTGTGTCTCGCGGCCGTGGGCATCTACGGTGTGGTCTCGTATTCCGTCAGCCGGCAGTTGCGTGAGATCGGCATCCGTATGGCCCTCGGGGCTGAGCCGGCGGCCGTCGTGCGGCTTGTCGTCGGCGGCACAATGTCGATCGCCGCGGTCGGGATCGCCGTCGGTCTCGTGGGATCCGTGGCCTCCACGCGACTGATGGCCGGACTCCTGTACGGCGTTCCGGCCCTTGACCTACCGACCTTCGCGGCCGTCGTCGCGCTGCTCTTGGCGGTCGCCCTGCTCGCCTGCGTCGCGCCTGCGCTGCGGGCCAGCCGGGTGGACCCGGTGACCGCGCTGCGAGCCGAATGAAGCAGAGGCGGACTTGCCGTGCCGTGTCGAAAACGTCGACGCCGCTTTGGACGACAAGGTGCTCATCGAGAGTCCGCGGCGCGCCCTCAGGGACGGCGAATCGGTGCGGGGCGGCGGCCATCGTGCACGGCCTCGCGCGGTTCGAACACCACCGCTTCCTCGCCCCGTTCGTCGATCAGCGCATGAATGTGCTCGATCAGCCGGTCCCGTCGATCCATGAAGAAACCGACCTGCGCGGGCTCCAGGAATCCGCTGAAGGCATCTTCGAAATCGGCACGCTGCAGCGCTCGCAGGCGCTCCCAGAGGTCTCGGCGGACATTGTTCACCCGCTCGATCCGAAAGGGAGTCGCCTTGCTCTGGAAGGCACGCGTGTGATCGATCATCCACAGGCGGTAGTCGTGGTCGACCTTGATGTTTCCCGGATTCCGGTCGACGTTGTAGATGAGCGCGTCGAAGAGCGTCATGGTCGAAAGTTGCAGCATCCAGCCGAAGTAATCGGGTGATCGCGCGTCGTTGCTGTCCTCGAAGAGGTCCTCGACCCAGAGCTGGATGCTGCCGTCGACGCCGTCGATGCGCCGTAGCGTCGTTGGCGGAACGTTCGGGATCTGCAGCAGGCGGGCCAACTCGTAGGCGGCGCATTCGAACAGGTAGCTGTCACGAAACAGCAGGTAGAACTCATCGCCCACCCGTCGCTCGCGCTCGCGCACGTCGACGACGCGAAATCCGGCGCGCAAGCGCACGCCGCCTTCTTCGAGAACCAGCCGGTCGATGCCGTTGATGCCGATGTCGATCGATTCCCGCGCGACGATCTCACCGTTGCGCAATACCTCGAGAATCTCGTCCTCGCTCAACGGTAGCGGCCGCAGGTCCGGACCGAGCCAGCGCCCGGTGGCTTCTTGCACCGCCTCGTTCCGGCCGATTGCCGGACTCCCCGCCGGCAGGGTGAGCGCCGTAGGATCGGTGAGCGCCGTGGGGCCGGTGGGCGCCGTAGGATCGGTGGGAGCCGTGGGGTCGGTGGGAGCCTTGGGGCCGTCAAACGGCGCGGTATCGTCAAACGGCGCGGCATTGGCAAACGCCGCGGCATCGGTGAACGCCGCGGCATCGGCGAACCCGGTGGTATGGGTGAACCCAGCGAGTGCGGCGAGCGTGCCGATGACGCACAGGCTGGTTCGCCTCGCTGGCAGCGAGGGCAGCCGGAAGGCTTTGTTCTGCATCTTCTCGTGACCCGGTCGAGGGCCGCGAGGCGGTTACGGCCCGATGGGAGAATCCAACACTACACGGTAACGCCGGACGTGGGGAACTGGCTCGGCGGCGACCGTGTAGAGGCGACCTTCGGGGCCGACGGCCCACGGGCGGCCGATCTCGGGTGTCTGCGTTCCCGGGCTGCGCAGCGAATAGAGGAAACGGCCCTGCGGGTCGAACAGGTCGAGTGACGACGCCCACTCGATGGGCGGGCGCTCGGCAGCGGGGAGCTCGGCGTAGGCATTGGGGTCGTCGACGTTGGCCGGCCAGGAGGCCAGCACGAGCCAGTAGCCGTTCTCCAGGATGATGGGGGCCGCGAGACCTCCGAACGACACCCCGAGGTAGCGATCGCCAAGCGCGGCAAATCCGGGCCGGCGCAAGTAATCGACCGCTCGGGTGACGCGACGTTGCAGATTCCCCTGGTCGTCATACATGCGCAGCGCGTAGTTCTCCCAGCCGCCGACGTAGATCTTGTCGTCGTCGAAGGTGTGGCTGAGCTGTAGCACGACCCCGGGCGGAATCGGCGTCATCGGCTCGGCGCCGATGCGAAACCTCGTCTCGATCTGCGGGCTCTCCCCGAGCTGCAGCACGACGTATTCGTTCGCCGCCGTGGCATAGACGATGTCGACCAGCAGCGCGATTCGGTTCGCCGACAAGAACCCGCCCATGAAGGAGCGACCGATGCCGAGCTCCTCGAGGTCGAGCGAGCGCAGGTGCCCGCCGTCCACGCCCCAGGCGTCGAGGCGCATGCCGTTCTGGTTGACGACCCAGATAGTCCTGTCGCCGTCGTAGGTGATGCCGCGAACACCGGCGAACTGGTCCGCCGAGGTCCCGCTGCTGCCGGCGCGCCACATCAACGTTCCATCGCTGGCGAACGCAGATATCTCGAACAGCTCGGCGTCGTAGACGTAAACGTTGGCTTGGTTGTCGACGACCGCGCCGGCAATGTTGACCACGTGTGAACTCGGTCCGCCGAACATTCCGTCCGCCTCGAAGCGGACCGGAGGGCTCTCGGCGTCTTCCCAAAGCCCGGCGCCCGGGTTGTCGACCTGAACGACGCCCTCCGGGTCGGCCGGCTGCCCGGCCTCATGGCCTCCCGCGTGACCGCTCGACGCGGGGTCCGGGCTCGGTCCGTCCGCCGAGCACGCCGGAATCGCCCACAGTAGCAGCAACAGCGACGCCTTCCAGGACGCTCTCGTGTGGCGAACTTCCTCCCAGGCTGGTCTCATGCGGGGATCCTCTTCTCTCGTGCGGGCATCCTCTTCCCGGGACGCTCCGTTTCGGACATCCTCTTGTTCGGACGCCGTCGTGCGAGCGTCCGCTCGCGCGGGCGCTCTCCTGCGAGGATCTTCCTCCCGTGCCTGCATGTGTGCAAGGCAGCCAGCCGGGTCAATCGGTCGTGGGCGCGGAGGGCGTGGCCGGCGTCCGGCGTGCGGGCCGCGGCGCACCCCGCTTCCCTCGGCTACGGACGCGGCGGCTGCATGACCACGAGGCGTGACGCAAAGGTCGTTTGGCCCGCGGCGGGTGCGTCGATGATGTCGAGCCGCAGGTCGTAGAGACCGGGCGCCAGAGGCGGCAGCAGCACGGCTCCGCGGTGGACGCCGTCGGCATCGCGATACAGCGGCGTGTAGAAGATTTCGGCGCCCTCTGCGAACGCGGAGCGGGGGCTGTCGATGGCGCGAACGTGGCCCTCGATCGCGGGGGCGGCGCCGTTGTAGACCTCGACGAACGCAGACACGACCCGCCCGGCCGGCACTCGCCCATCGACCACCGGGCGCGGTGTGTTGGCGGCGTCGGTCTCGATCAGCAGCAGGTCGCTCGTGCGCCACGCGGGGAGGCTGGTGTCGGGGATCGTCACCCGCAGTCGTGCGGACCCGACGCGGCCGGTGGTTTCGTCGAGCGCCATCACGCGGACGTCGTACTCGCCGGGCGGCAGATCCCACTCGACGCGATGCACCAGCAGCTCGCCGGCAGGGAGGCTGCTGATGCGTGTGAGGCCCGCGGTCGTTGCCGCTCCCCGGGTGGCCGAGGGTCGCAGGCGCCGGCGCAGCGCGCCGTGGTGCTCTTCCTGCAGGTCGAGTCGATCATCGAGGGCAGCGGCGTGGAACTCGAGTCCGGCGAAGACCCCTTCATCGTCGACGCCGAGGCCTACCTCCTCGGCCTGAACCGACACCGAGAGCATCACCGTGGCGTCGCCCGCGGCGGACCAGCTCCGCGTCGCCTGTGCGCGCAGCGGCAGGTCGGCGACCGTGCCCGGCAGCGACAGCGCCGCACTCACGAAACGGCTGCGCCGGTCGCCGGCGTCGTAATCGAAGTAACCGTCGCGAGCGCGCACGTCGACGTCCTCGCGCATCACCTCGACGCGGATATCGTGGTAATCACCGTCGCCCTCGGGCTGCGGCGCCGCGTAGGTCAGCAGGTAGTAGCGACCGGTGTCCGCTTCGATCTCGGTCAAGACCTCGGTGAGATCGGCCCAGCCGATGAAGGCCTTGCCGCCGGTGTCGGCGGCGGCCTGCCGCAGCGAATTGCGAATCGCGTCGAGCTCCAGCCCCATGGCGACGTTGCCGGCGAGCGGCGTTGCGCCATCTTCGCCAACGGGCCCGAAGCGGGCGTCGGCCATGCCCAGTGCCTGCTCGATCTTCGGTGTCGGGTCGATGGTGTAGACACTCACGTTGGCGCTGTTTGCCGCCCGGTGAAAGGCGCGCTGGCGCTCCAGGATCATCGGGTTGGGTGAGCCGCCGAACGTCGGTCGCGACTGCCCCAGACGGCCGCCGCCGCTCGCTGCCGGCGGAGCGGTGGAGTAGGCGCTCTCGTACATCAAGGTGACACCGGTGGACACCCAGACCAGCGCCGTGCGTCCGGAGCGGGCGGACAACCCCTCGGCGAACTGCGTCAGCAAATCGTAGGTGTACAGCGCCCGATCGCGATCGCGGTAGCGGCGCAGCATCTCGTCGCCGGCGTTGGTGTCCTCGATGCGCTCGTCGCGCAGCGACTTGCGCACATTGGATCGCTCGCTGACCTCTTGCGCGGCTGCCAGCAGCAGCTCCGGGTCCTGCGTCAGCGGGGCGAGCTCTTCGAGGCGTCCGACCTGATCGATCAGATAGACCGCCCGCGGGATCTGCAGTCCATCGGTGCGCGCGATGAGATCCTCCCACGCCTGGGTGAAACGCAGCTTGTTGCGGAAGTCGAGGTTCTGGAAATCCACCAGGAACACCATGGCGCCGAAGTCGCTGCTGCGCTCGCGCGGCGTCCCCGCGGCGGGATCGGTGAAGGCGGTCAGGGTCGTCGACGTCGCGGCGCTCGCCGGTCGGGACCGATCGACGAGAACGCCAGCGGGAAGGTCGACCATCTGCAGGCCGAGAATGCGCTGCTCGCGACCGTCCTCGAACACGCGGAAATCCGCCGCCGACAGGTCGTCGACGAAATCGCCCGAGCCGTCGCGGACGATGACGTCCACGCGCACGCGCGAGACGGTGGCCTCGAATCGCTGCGTCTGCGGGGAGCGGGCCGGGACGAGCTCCATGGCGCCGGCGCCTGCGCCGCCCGTGGCGACGAGCGCGGCAGCGAGCAGGAGGGGTGCCGCCCGCGGACCCCGGACCTTCCGTGCGCTGAGCGGGGACAGTGGCGGCGAATTCACCTGCAAGGCAAGTACGCGGCGTCAGTAGCGCGCGTAAACCTCCGTCATACGACCCTCTTGATCGAAAGCGAGGACGCGAAACGGCGTCTTGGGGCCGGACATCCCCGGCGAGCCCGAAGGCATTCCCGGAACCGAGATGCCGGCGATGTCGGGCCGATCCTCGAGCATGCGGGCGATGTCTTCGGCCGGGACGTGACCCTCGATGAAGTAGCCGTCGGCCTCGGCCAGGTGGCATCCCATCAGGTCCGGGCCGATGTTGTTTTCGCGCCGGACAGCGTTGATCACGTCACCGCCGACGAGCTCCGTGGTGACCTCGTAACCGTTCTGCTCCAGGTGTGTGACCCACACCTTGCAGCATCCTCACGTCGGCGTGAGCATCACGCGGACGGACTTTCCTTCGCCGACCGGTGCGCTTTGAGTGGAAACCCAGGCGGCACCTGCCAGTGCCGCGGCGGCGAGCAGGAGGATACCGAGGGCGAGAGTGTTCTTCTTCATCGTCACTGAACTCCGAGGTTTGCGCCGAGGACCGTCGCCATCGACCGCTGAGGTGGTGCGCTGACGCGACAATCAGAACTCTCATGATACCGCGTCACGGCGGCCCGTACAGGGAGAGGGGGCGCGTGCGCCTGGCGGGCGCCAACCGATACCATGTACGTACCGCTTGACACCGCCAAGTCGCGGCAAGCCGTGCGCGGTGCGGGCGGCCGCGGATGAGGAGGATTGCCGATGATGCATCAACGGTCCGAGCGTCGGATGCTGCCCGCCGTGCTCGCGATGCTGGGTCTTGCCCTCCTGGCGACGGACTCTGCCGCAGACACGATCTACCTGAAGAACGGGCGGGTGATTCACACTGCCTCCGCGACGGTGGAGGGAGACCGCGTCATTTTCCTGCAATACGGCCACCCGATGGGTATCCCTCTGTCGCAGGTCGAGCGCATCGAGGAAAACGAGCTCTC
>CBDUAS010000096.1:0-9154 GCA_965365185.1 uncultured bacterium
CCGAGATCTACACTCTTTCCCTACACGACGCTCTTCCGATCTCGCGCCACCGTGGCCGGCCTCGGTCTGGCGCTGTGAGATCGCGCCTTCGGGCGCTTCCTACCGGGTCGACGATGCGGCATCGATCGGACGCCACGCCCACGCCGACGTCCACGTCCTCGCCCACACGCCCGGCAACTCCGACGAGCTGTGGTGCGGCAACGACGGCGGCCTGTTTCTGAACCGCGATCCGCGCGGCACCGGGAAGTTCGCCAGCCGCAACGACGGCCTCTCGTGCCTGTGCAGCAACTTCATCGCCCAGCATCCGACCGACCCGAGCATCCTGTTCACCGGCCTGCAGGACAACGGCACGGCGTACACCGACTCCGGCCCGACGTGGACGCACGTCAGCGGCGGCGACGGCGGTTACTGCCTGATCAACTGGGCGGATACCGATCAGGTGCTGGTCTTCGCCAACGGCAGCGTGTACCGGTCGACGACCGGTGGTGCCAGCCATGGCGCCTGGTCGAAAAGGTGGAACTTCCCCTGGGCGACCATGACCCAGCCGATCGTCGGTCCGCCGTATGACCCGGCCCATCCCGCCGACGGTGACCTCGTCGCCGTCGGTGCCGGGGAGGACGTCTTCCTGTCGGAGGATTTCGCCGGCTCCTGGACCATGCAGATCGGCCTGGTGCCCGGTTCCGGGAACGTCTTCGCCCTCGCTTTCGCCTCGCCGACTCGCCTGTACATCGGCACCGTGCGCGGTCGCGTGTTCCGGGCCGATCGGTCCGGCAACGCGTGGACGACGACGCGGCTCGACAACGTCGCCGCCGGACAGCTCGGGCTGACCGGCTTGATCACCGACGTCGCCGTGGACTGGGCCGACACCGGCCACGCGTCGATCTACGTCGCCTTCGGCGGCATCGGGGACGCGCGTCGCGTCTGGCACTTCGACGGAAACCTGTGGGAACCGCGCAGCGGTACGCCGGGGTCCGACCTGCTGGACGTCGAGCACAACGCCCTGGTGGTGGATCCCACGGCGCCGGACAACGTGTACGTCGGCGCCGACATCGGCGTGTGGCATTCGGACGATCGCGGCCAGACATGGAACCCGTTGCAGAACGGGCTGCCCGACGCGCCGGTCTTCGACCTGCAGATTCATCCGACGCAGCGCCTTCTGCGCGCCTCCACGCACGGGCGCGGGCTGTACGAGATCGCCCTGCCTTGAAATACGCCGACTCGATCACCGACCTCATCGGCAACACGCCGCTGCTCGCCCTCGACCGCATCAACGACGGCGGCGCGCGGATCCTGGGCAAGTGCGAGTTCCTCAATCCGATCGCCATCAAGGACCGGCCGGCCCTGATGATGATCCGGGAGGCGGAGCGGCGCGGCGACATCGGCCCCGGCAGCACGCTGATCGAGGCGACCTCCGGCAACACCGGGATGGCGCTCACGTACATCGGCCGCATGCGCGGCTATCGCGTCGTGCTGTGCATGTCGGAGATCCAGAGCCTCGAGCGGCGGCACGTGCTGGAGGCCCTCGGCGCCGAGCTGGTGCTGACGCCGAAAGAGCTCGGCACCAAGGGCGCCAAGGAGAAGGCGCTCGAGATCCACGCTGCGACGCCGGACTCGTTCTACGTCGGCCAGCACGACAACCTCGACAACCGCAAGGCCCACGCACAGACCACCGGCCCGGAAATCTGGCACGACACCGACGGAGAGATCGACATCTTCGTCGCACCCTTGGGAACCGGCGGAACGCTCTGCGGCGTCGCCGATGCCCTCAAGCCGAGGAAGAAGGAGCTTCTCGTCGTCGGCGTCGAGCCCGCCGAGGCCCCCTTCATCTCGAAGGGCGAGTTCGCGCCGCACCGCATGATGGGCACCGCGCCGGGGTTCGTCCCCGGCATCCTCGATCGCGACCTCATCGACGAGATCGTCCTGGTGCCGGAGCAGGAGGCCTTCGACACCTGCCGTCGAATCGCCCACATGGAGGGCATTCTCGTCGGCATCTCGTCCGGGGCGAGCGTCTTCGCGGCACTGCAGCTCGGCGGCCGGCCCGAGCACGAGGGCAAGCTCATCGTCTGCATCCTGTGCGACAGCGGCGAGCGTTATCTGAGCGTCGAGGGGCTGTTCGCGCCGTAGCCTGTTGGGCGCCCGCCCTTGCCCGCTGCCGCTGCTAACGAGGTCGTCGTCGCCCGAGCAGACGAAGCCGAGACGGCGCGCGCTGCAGCGGCTGCGCAACGGGAATCTGGCAGGCCGTGGCCATCAGACGAAGAGCAGGAGGAAGAAGAAGAGCCACAAACGCCGGCGCTCGACCATTGACATGTGTCAAACATGTAACCATACTCATGAGCATGCCCGTCATGATTCAGATTCGAAATGTCCCCGAGGAGACCCACCGGCGCCTCAAGGCACGCGCGGCGATGGAAGGGATGTCGATGTCGGACTACATCTTGCGCGAGCTGGAGCGGCTGGCCGGTATGCCGACCATCCGCGAGCTCGCCGACCGCATCGCGGAGCTGCCACCCGTCGAGCTACCAGAGAGCGCCGCTACGATCATTCGCCGCACGAGGGACGCAGGTTGATCGTCGTCGACGCCTCTGCAGTCGTCGAATTCCTTTTGGGAACGCCGGCGGGAATACCGGTGCGCGACCGCATCGCCGATCCGGCGGCGGGAATCGCGGTCCCTGCCCTGCTCGACGTCGAGGTTGCCCAGGCGATCCGCCGATGCTGCCTCGCCGGCGTCATCGACGAACTCCGCGCGACCAAGAGCATCGAGCATCTCGCGGACCTCAACGCAGCACGCTGGCCTCACCAGCCCTTGCTGCCCCGCATCTGGCAACTAAGCCACAACTTCACCGCCTACGACGCCACCTACATCGCCCTGGCCGAGAGCCTCGGCGCCACGCTGTTGACCTGCGACCAGGCGCTCGCGGACCACGACGGCATCGCCTGCGTCGTGGAGCTGATCGAGTAGCCGGGCGACGAGCGACGAACATCGGCGGCAGTCAGCTCGCCCAGCCCGCGCTCGACGGACTTGCGCCGGCGTACTGATTCCCGTTCCGATGCCACCAGGTCGACGGCCCTCTGCTCCCTTACCCGCGACGGCGATGCCGCACGCGAGGCTCGAGGGCCACCGAGCTCTGCCGAGCGACGCGGTAACCTAGCGGTCATGTATCGACCCGCCATGCCCCTCGCAAGCGCCGTTTGCCTGCTCGCTGGAATCCTCCTCGCCGGGCCGTCAGCGCAGCCGTCGACGCTGCCGTCCGCCCAGGGAGCGGAAGCTCCCCTGCCCCGCCTCGTCGAAGCCACCGAGGGCTCCGGCATCGAGTTCGTCAACCGCTACGGCAGCCGGGAGAAGTTCTGGCCCACGGAGTTCGGCGGCTCGGGGGGCGGGTTGATCGACTACGACCTCGACGGGCGCATCGACCTGATCCTGATCAACGCGCTCGACGAGTTTGCCGACGACCCGGTGGGCGCCACGACCCGCAGCTTGAGCGGCCAGCCGGATGCGTCGACGGCGGCGGACGACACGCTCGGACACCGGTTGTTTCGCCAGGCCGACGTCGGCCTCGGGGAGCAACGCGGCACCCGCTTCGAGCAGATGCAGGGAATCGGCATCGAGGATCGCGTCTGGGGCAACGGCATCGCCGTGGGCGACGCCGACAACGACGGTTTCGCCGACGTCTACATCACCGCCATCGGGCCCAACCGCCTGTATCGAAACAACGGCGACGGGACCTTCAGCCCCTGGCAAGCGGGTGTGGAGGACGAACGTTGGAGCACCAGCGCTGTTTTCACCGACTGGAACGACGACGGCTGGCTCGATCTGTACGTTGTCAACTACGTCACCTTCGACCCGGTGAACACCGCCAAGCAGGGCGACGGCGTGTGCAACTACCGCGGCATCGACGTGTTCTGCGGCCCCGAGGGGCTGGAGGGCTCCTCCGACGCCCTCTACATCAACCAAGGCGACGGCACCTTCGCCCCGGTCGAGGACACGCCCATCGATCCCGAGAAGACCTACGGCTTCGCCATCGTCGCCACCGACTGTGACGGCGACCTGCTGCCGGAGGTCTTCGTCGCCGCCGACTCCACCATGAACCTGCTGTACAGCCGCGTCGAGGAGCAGATCGACGACATGTCGTTGTTTTCCGGCGCCGGCTACAGCGGTGCCGGGCGCGAACAGGCCGGCATGGGGGCAACCGCCGGCGACTTCGACGACGACGGCGACATGGACCTGTTCGTCACCAACTTCCAGAGCGACTACAACACGCTGTATCGCAACCTCGGCGAGTGCTTCTTCGAGGACGTCAGCGACGCGCTCGGGCTCAGCGGCACCAGCCTGCCGTTCATGGGCTGGGCGCCGCAGTTTGTCGACATCGACGGCGATGCCGATCTCGACCTCTACATCGCCAACGGCCACATCTACCCGCAGCTCGACGACGAGGGCATGGAGCCGTACGAGCAGAGGAACCTGCTGTACCTCAATCGGCTGCGCGAAGAGGGCGAGGCGCGCTTCGACGAGGTCGGCGAGCAGGCGGGCGAAGGCATGGCTCTGGTACACGGGTCGCGCGCCGCCATCGCCGGCGATTTCGACGACGACTTCGACACCGATTTGCTGATCACCAACATCAACGGCACGCCCGACCTGCTGCGCAACGAATCGGCCCTGCCCTACCCGATGCTGCGCATCAGCCTCATCGGCCGTACCGGCAACCGCACGGCCTACGGCACCCGGTTGACGGTGGAGTCGGGCGGCATCCGGCAGGTGACGGAGCTGCGCGGCAGCGAGGGCTACGTGGGCAGCAACGACCCGCGGCTGCTGGTGGCGTTGCCGGGCGGCCGCGCCGACAGCCTGCTGATCGAGTGGCGCGGCGGCGCGACCACACGGCTCGAGGGCGTGGATGCGGGCTGGATCGTGGTCGATGAGGAGCGTGGCGTCATCGCACGGCGCGATCCCTGAGGGTTTCGATGCAGCCGCCTGCTACTGCTCGGCGTCCGATAGAATCCGCAACATGAACGAAAGCTCTCGAAGACCTTTTCCTCGGGAACCCCACTGACCGTACGCAACATGCCGAAACGCGCGACCGCCTCTTTGCTCGTCCTCGCTCTCTGGGCGGGGATAGCCATGGCCTCGGCAGCCGCCGGGCAGGATTTCGATACCCGCATGCAGCGCGGGCTCCAGCTTCTGCAGGCGGGGCGCGCGCAGCAAGCGATCGGCGAGCTCGAGGCCGCGGTGGCACTGCAACCCGACAGCGTCGAGGCGCGGTATCACCTCGGTCGCGCCTTGATGACGGCGGGACGGGGGCGCGACGCGGTGCCCCATCTCGAGCTGGCCCTGCAGAGCGCTGCGGAGCCCGGGCCGATTCACTTCCTGCTCGCCCAGGTGTGGCTGCAGCTCGACGAGCTCGGGGCCGCCGGAGAGGCGCTGACGACCGCCGCGGCCACCCGCCCGGGCTACGCCCCTATCGACTACTACCGCGCCGAGCTTTGCTACCGCCTCGGCCGTGTCGACACCGCCCGCGAAGGCTTCGCTCAGGTTGCCGAGCTGACGCCGGGCTGGGACATGCCGCGCGTACGCTCCGGCATGATCGCCTTGGAGCAGGAGGAGCCAGCGACCGCGATCGAATGGTTTCGCGCCGCCCTGGCTCTGAACGAGCGCAATCCGGCGTTGTGGATGCGGTTGGCGACGGCGCTGGTTACCGACGGGCAGGATGAGGAGGCGATCGCCGCCTACCGCAAAGCTGTCGAGGTCGGACCGCGCTTCATGCCGGCACGTATCGCGCTGGTCGGCCAGCTCAACGCCCAGCGCGACTTCGAGGCCATGCGGGAGGCTCTCGACGATGTCTTCGCGCTGCAGCCGCAGCAGCCGCTGGGCCACTACCAGCTCGCCTCGCTGCTGACGTCGCAGGGGGAGAACGAAGAGGCGCTGGCAGCCGTGGACGTTGCCGTCGCCGGCTTCGAAGCGCAGGCCGCCGATGCCGGCGTGAGCGACTCGGAGCGCCATACCTACCGGGCGCTGTCCCGCGGCCTGCGCGCTCAGATCCTCATGAAGCTCGGCCGCAACGACGAGGCCGAGGCCGAGGCGCGCCGGGTGGTCGAGTCGGACCCCTGGTACCCGGACGCCCACTTCGTCCTCGGCACCCTGCAGTTACGTCGCCGCGATCCCCAGGGCCGTGAGCGCCTGGCACGCTTCAAGGAGCTCTCCGACGCACGCGAGCACCGCGAGCAGGCCGACGGCTTTCTGCGCGCCGACGATCTGCCCCGCGCCCGTGCCGAGTACGAGCTCGCCCTGGCGGCCGACCCGAACGATCCCGGCTCGCTCATCGGCATGGCGACCGTGCTGCGCCGCAGCGACGACCCCGCCGGCGCCCTCGAGCTCCTCGACCGCGCCGAGCCATCCAGCGCGCTGACGGTCACCTGGTACCGGGAGCGCATCCTGGCACTCGATGCCCTGGGGCAGGCGGACGAGGTGACGGCGACGTGGGAGCAGTCGCGCGCCCGAGGGCTGGATCTTGGGCCGGAGGTGTGGGCGGTGACGCGGCGTGAAATCGGCGGCTGCTGAGCGGCCGTCGATCGCGATGATGGAAGAGGCCGGCAGACGGGCTTCGGGATCCGAGAGCTCGGTTGGCGGCAATGCCTCGATCCGCCCGCTACAGCGTGCGCAACCCCAAGTGCGGCGCCATGGCGCCGAAATCGCGGTCGCTATGCAGCAGATGGTGGCCGTGCAGCACACAGAACGAGGCGATGATCACATCTACCGTCTTGCGCACGGTGACACCCTGGCGGCGCAGCATCCGGTAGTTGGCGGCAGCCGACAACGCCATCTCCGCTCCCACTATGTCGGTGTATTTCAGTGCGGCCAGAAGTCGGCGTGCGGTCTGGAAGTCGGCCTCGCTACGGAATCCGGAGAGCACCTCACAGACAATGAGGTCGCCCGTCAGCACGCGCTCGGCCGGCAGCATCTCGGTTGGGCGGCGCTTCCTCTCCCGACAGGTCAAAGACGCAGATGTCCTGCGTGCCAGCGGGCTCCACGACCGAAGCCGCCGCACGATCGCCGTCGGGTGACAGGTTCAGATGTACGGCGATTCCCTCTATGGAGATCAGCGGCATCGTGCCCCCCGACGGGCCGAAGGCGAGAGCGATCAAGTCGCCGGGCCCCCAGACACTCGCCGCGGCAACGCTATCTCTTCATCGTTACGGAACAGTGCCCGGGCTTCGGCATCGTAGCGATATGCGCCGAACTCGATCATCCGATCACTGTCCTTCCGGCACGCGGCGCTCCAACTCGCTGAACCAGTTGGAGACGTAGAAGATCTTGGTCGGCATGGCGTACGGAGGTTCCATCATGAACAGCAGGCGACCGTCGTGGCCGACGTCCCAATCATCGGATGCCCACCACGTCAGCGGCTCGTCGAGGTGGAACGCCTCGACGGGATCGCCGAACATCGGCTCCGGGCCCGGCCCGAGCGGAATTTCCACGACAATCTGCGCTGTCAAGCCGCGGCGCTCGTGCGGGATGCAGTACAGCGTGCGGCCCTCACGCGCCCAGCGAAAGGCGTGGCAATCGGGTGTCGGAACGATCAGTCCCCGCTCGCCCGGCGCCGACGCCGACATTACGTAAACTTGCTCCTCTTCCTCCTCGCCGGAGATATAGGCGATCAGTTCTCCGTCGGGGGAGAACCGCGGCCACTCTTCCCAGGCGGACGTCGCCAGCAGCACCTGCGGAACGGGATCCGCGTCCAGCGGAACGAGCAGCAGGTCGGAGCCGGTGTCGGGGTGAACCGCGTCGATGGCGAGCGTCGTGCCGTCGGGCGAGACGTTGGCCGGATAAGGCTGCGAATACTCGCCGAGCTCGATGGCGAGCGGCTCCGAGATGCCGGATTCGAGGTCGTGGGAATAGACGAACCGGCCACGCTCGTTCCGCGCCCAGAACACGAAACGCTCGTTGTTCACCCATGCGCCGAAGCGCTGCATCCAGTCGCCTCCCACCCGCGCCATCGGCCGGGACGCCACCAGGTCGAACACCACGATATCCGCGTTGTCACCCGACGTATCGGTAGCCACCATGCTGCCGTCGGGCGAGATCTCGACCGCGCTGACGTTGAGCCGCCGATCGACGGCGTTGGTCATCCGATTCGGCCGATCGACCCAAACGAGCTGCCGTTCATCCGGCATCGGTGATCCCGGAACGTACGCCAGCGTCCCCGCGTCGACAGCGAGCACGAACTGGGGTGCGCCAGAAGGGGACCCTTCGATCCCGGGAATGATCTCCACCGGCTGCCCGTCGATCTTGTACGTGTCGAGGTCGAGCTCCGCCGCCCACAGGCTCCCGGACCGGTCGTACACGAGATGCCCGCTGCGCGTTGCGACGGCAGCGCCAGCACCGTCGAGGACTCTGCGTCGCTCTCCCGATTGCAGATTCACCACATCGATGCGCGCATCATCGAGCGAGTCGGTGCTCGCGGTGACCACCGAGTACACGACGGCCTCGCCGCCGGGGACGAACTGCGGCCAGCGATAGGCGACTTCGTCTTCCTCGGTCCGCGGGACGAGGAAGCGCTCTCGCTTGTCCGATTGTTCGTCGCCCATCTCGACGCGCCAGAGCCTGCCGCCGGACGAAAAGACGATGGTGTCGCCGGCCCAGGTTCCGCCGAGGTGACGCCTCCCTGCATCACACACCTCGCGCGGCTTTCCTCCGGCCACGGCAACGATCCTCAACATGCCGTCCTGGAAAAACCCGATTTGCTCGCCGTCGGGCGAGAAGAAGGGCGCCGCGGCATCCTCGGTGTCGCGCAACGGCGCCGATTGCAGTTCATCGAGACGTCGCACGTACAGACGCATCCTGCCCGGGCCGCCGCCGGAATCGTCGATGCCTCGAAAGACGATCGTGGCCCCGTCCGGGGAGATCGCCAGCAGGTTGGCGCCCGACCAGGGCTCCGCAAGCCGGGGATCCCGGTCGATTGCAAGCTCACGTCGTTCGGGTAGCGGCGCGGGTACGCGCACCATGTTCCACGCCACCACACCGATGGTGACGAGCGCGACCGCCGCCACTACAATCCCAATGATACAGCCGGCGCTCATCCCGCCGCCCGCCTTTGCACCTGGCGCCATTTGCGCGGCCTGGAGCACCATCGGACCCTGTGACCAGGGTCCGCACCCGTAGAGG
>CBDUAS010000097.1:0-9088 GCA_965365185.1 uncultured bacterium
CCGGAGCGGCGCACCCACGGGCGGCCGGTGCCAAAGCGGGTGGCAAACACCGAGCCGATCCCGAGCAGAGACGCAACGAACCAGGCCAGGCCGCCGAAAACCGGGATGTAACGGACGATGCTGAGCACCAAGCCGCCGGCCAGCACGATGGCGATCTGCGATGCCTCCGGGCGCCCGACCATCCTCATGACGCGGCTGCCGATCGCCTGAAAGACGGCAACGGCACCGAAGATGTAGGCCAGCCACCAAACGAAGATCAGCGCCAGGAGAAACGGGATGCCGATGATGAGAAAGGACAGCACCAACAACACCACGAAGGCGAAACACAGCGCGAAAACGCCCACCAGGATCCCCACCAGCCCGATCGCACCGAGTCGCAGCGGCTCACGCGAGATGGCGTGGCTCGCCGAGGACACCCGGTCGCCGACCAAGGCCACGGTCAGCAAGGCCAGAAGCAACCAGTAGAAGAGCTGCGTCGTCCGCGCGATCCAGGCAAACGGTGTGAAGCCCCACCAGCTTCCCCATCCCCAGTGCAGCGGACCGAACCAGTCCTGGAACCCGTAGCCGATGCTGACGTTGACGAATTCGCCATCGATCCGGGCCGAATCGTGCCGGTTCAACCCTCCGCCCACGACGACGGCGTCGCCCTCGATACGGGCACCCGGACCGAGCACGAGCGTGCCGCCGACGCACGACACGCTGCCCTCTACCTCGCCGTTGATCTCCAGGCGACCACCGATGACCACCACGTCCCGTCGGGCTCTGCCGTCGATGCGCACGTTCCCACCGACGGCCACGACGTCGTCGCGGGCAGTTTCGCCGCGTTCGACAACGATGTTGCCCCCCATGACGAATCCGCTGTCGGCGGCCTGCACCTGGACGCACCCCGCCACCAGCAGCGCCGCGGTCAACCCGAGAAGGGCCGCGGACCGCTGCACTACCGGCAGCCACCCCTTATGTGTCGTCCCTGCCAACATTGCCAAACTCTCCTCGCCCGCCTACCTGACCGACCCGAGAGGGTCGGTTGTTTCATTGCCGCCGCTGATAGCTCAGGACCATCCGGGTAAACGCGTAGTTCAGCGCCACGGTCGCCAGGAGCAGCGCGAGCTGCACCATGAGGCTGCTGTTCCGGATGTAGTCGAAGATACCGAACAGTACGGTGAAGACGATCTGGAACAGTGACCAGATGCCTTCGAGCCGCCCCAAACCGAGAAAATAGACCTGCTTGGCGGCCTCGAAGAACCAGGCAATACCACCGGATACCGACGGCGTCGCCGCAGTGCCGCCGGCGTCGGATCCGGCAACCAGCGCCCAACCGACGAAACCCAGCAACGCCACCATGGCTGCGGCCGCTGCCCCCGCCCAGACGCCAACACGTCGCCACTTCACTTCGGGAGCCGGCTGGTAGGCGGGGCACTGCGCCACCCGCGCCATCACGCCCTGCACGAAGTCGGCCGGCGGCTCGACGCATTGCAGGCTGTCGAGCTCGCTCAGAAAGGCGCGCTCCTGCTCGACCTTCGCACGACATGCGGCGCACCCCACCAGGTGCTGCTCCACCCACTGGGTGGCGTCGATCGAGAGCGCTCCTTCCAGAAAGGCGCTCAGACTGTCGCGATCAGGATGCTGGTCGGTCATTTGTCAGCCCCGACTCGGGGATCCGTGGATGTATCTTCGAAAATGTCAGCCAGCGAATGCCGCAGGGCATCGCGGGCGCGGAATATCCGTGTCTTTACGGTGCCGATCGGTAGCTCCAACGCTTCGGCGATCTCTTCATAAGACAACTCGGCCGCGTGGCGCAAGACGATCGGCTCGCGGTACTTGTCCGGCAGGCCGTCGATGGCCGACGAGATACGATCGGCGAACTCCAACCCCAGGTAGGCGTCCTGCGGGTCGAGACCCGCGGACTCGACCTCGCGGCCGGCCTCACCGTCATCGAATTCCATGGGCGCGTCCAGCGACACGGTCGCCAAACGTCGCTTGCGGATCTCGTCGATCGCCGCGTTGCGCGCGATGCGGAACAACCAGGCCGGAAACGGATACTGCGGCCGGTAGGTCCCAAGAGCCGAATAGGCCTTCAGAAAGACATCTTGCGACAGGTCCACGGCGTCCTCGTAGTTGCCCAACATCCGACAGACGTAGTTGACGATCTGCGTCTGGTACCGATCCACCAACTCGCCGAAGCGATGTTGCTGGCCACCCAGAACCGCTTCGACGACGACTCGATCGTCCTGGTCCATCTAATCTGCCACCACGGGTGATTAGTACGTTTCCGAAGCGTCGTTTGTTTCGCCACGCCCAGCTTCGTTTGGCAGTCTCGAGCGACGAGTGCTAATGGCCGTCGGAGCGCACGGGGCGTCGCCGCGGGCATCGTCCGGATGGCACCGCACTTGCGGCCCGATGCTACCATTCGTTCCCGGAAAGGTGCGGGACCGATGCAGGATATCGAGGCGAATCTGCGGAACGTTCTCCGCCGGATCGGTGCGGCTGCGGAGCGCGCCGATCGTGATGCCGGCGAGATCGCGCTGCTCGCGGTTTCCAAACGCATCGATGCGTCCCGCGTCGCTGCGGCTCTGGCGGCCGGGGTCCGCGCCCTCGGCGAAAGCCGCGTGCAGGAGGCGGAGAGCAAGATCCCCGAGGTCGAGGCCGATGTCGAATGGCATTTCATCGGGCCGCTGCAAAGCAACAAGGCGGCCCTGGCCGCGCGCCTGTTCGCCGTCATTCACTCTGTGGGGCGATCCTCGCTGGTGCCGCGGCTGTCGACTGCCGCGGTGGGAGCCGAAAAGACCGTCCGCGCCTACGTACAGCTCGACCCCTCGCCCGATCCGCCGTCGAGCGAGACCATCGCGCACGCGCTCGAGCTCTGTCGCACGGTCGTCGACGCCGCCGGTCTCCACCTCGAGGGGTTGATGACCATGGCCCCCTATGATCCGGACCCCGAGGCGGCGCGGCCGTACTTCAGGCACCTGCGGCAAGTGAGCGAAACCCTCGCCGACCATGGGTTGCCCGACCTCGGGCTATCGATGGGGATGAGCGGTGACTTCGAGGTGGCCATCGAAGAAGGCGCTACAATTGTTCGTGTCGGCACGGCCATCTTCGGGGAGCGTCCGAGCTGAGCGGCCGTCGCACCACGCCACGCGGAGGATGACGTGTTCATACTCGCCAATCTCATCGAAGCGATCGCCTACGTCATCCAGATGGGCCTGTTTTTCCTGATCATCTTGGTGTTCGCCCGCGCGGTGATCTCGTGGGTCCAGCCAAGTCCCTACAATCCGATCGTGCAGTTCCTGTACACGAGCACCGAGCCCATCCTGCGGCCCATCCGCAGGCGCCTGCCCCCCACCAGCGGGATCGACCTGTCCCCGCTGGTCGTGCTGCTCATCGTCGTCTTCCTGCGGGAATTCCTCGTCCGCTCCCTGGTGCAGATCGCCCAAGCCCTGCGCTGACGAACGCCGTGAAAAACCGGCAGCCGCAGGCTTCCTGACCAGCGGCTGTCAGCGATCGCCGGTTGCACCGCTGGTGGGCCGCATCTGTGGGCTGCATCGCCGGGCCGCCGGACCGCCGGACCGGGCCTTTCAGTAGATCGGGCCCTCGTGTCTGTGCGAAAACGCCCAGTCGTACTCGTAGCCGACGAGCAGCTCCACGGTCACCGTGTAGTTGGCGTCGATGATGATGTACTTTCGCCCCGAAAGCACGATGCTGAGGTTCTCGCGCGTGATCGGCAAGCTCAGGATGACGGCGCGCTCGAGCAGGTTCTTCATGATCTGCTCTTCGGTCGTGCGCCGGGACCCCGCGTACACCACCTCGTCGCGGATGGCGTCGTTGAACTGGTAAGCAGCGGCGCGCACCGGTATGAACTTCATGCTGACGTAAACCATCGCGGCGATCAGAACCAGGGCAAAGATGCCGCGAATCGAGCTCTTCCCCGCCTCGTCTTTCCAAGCCAATGCCGATCGCTTCCGGCGTCGTGTGCCGGCCCCGCATCGCTCGTTCATCCGAACCCCCTCCCTGCGTTTCTGCTGCCGCCCCTTGCCGTGCTCGCAGGAGTCCCTACTGGATGACCTGCAAGGTCCGGTTCCAACGGGTACGCGTGAAGAAATACAGAATTACGTTGCCGAACTGCTTCAGCCGCTCGGAGACGCTGCCGGCAGTGAACGATTGCTCGTCGGACTCGTACGACCAGTACACGAGCATCGCCTTGCCCTTGATGTACGACCGCGGCACCGCGCCCCAGTACCGCGAGTCGCGGCTGTTTTCGCGGTTGTCACCCATGACGAAGTACTCGTTGTCCGGGACGTCGAACGGTTCGCGAGTGTCGTGGAAGCTACCGATTGACTCCTTGTGATTCGCGAACGGATCGTCGATCGCCTGCCCGTCAACGACCACCTCGCCGCCCTCCACGACGACGTTTTCTCCCGGCAAGCCCATCACCCGTTTGATGAAGTCCTTCTCGGGCTCTTGCGGCGCACGAAACACGATCACGTCTTGACGCTCGAGCGGGCGCACGGGGAGCAGCCAGTCTTCCAGCGATGTTGCCGTCGGCCCGTAGATGAACTTGTTGACCAGGATGTGATCGCCCACCAGGAGGTTGTCTTCCATCGAGCCCGTCGGGATCTTGAACGCCTGGAAGACGAAGGTGCGGATGAACAGCGCCAGAATGGCGGCAATCAGGATCGACTCGGTGTATTCGCGCAACGTCGACTTTTGCATGTCTGCGTTCTCTTAATCAGGTCAAGTCAGCATCGATCAAAATCGCTCACCACACCTGTCTAGCGGCTAATTTAGCGCATCAGCGCGTGCTTTCCAAAGTCCTTCTGCATTGTTTCACGCAACCCCTTCTCGGCACCGCTCATTGACCGAGGGGCCAGCTCGCGCGGACCGTGAGATCGAAGTCGTCGGCTTCTCCCCTTGCCAGTCGCCGGTGGGCCTGTCCGGCAACCATCGCCGCGTTGTCCGTGGACAGCGCTGGCGACGATACGTACAGCGGCAGGTCACGGCGCTCTGCGAGGTCATGCATGCGGGCGCGCAGTCCGCGGTTCGCCGCCACGCCGCCCGCGACCACCAAGCCACGCACCGGGTGGGCATCGAGTGCCGCTGCCGTCGCGGTCTCCAGCGCGTCGATGACGGCCGCCTGGAAGGACGCTGCGACGTCGAGCACGTCGGGGTCTTCCGGCCGCCCCGGCTCCAGGCCGGCGCGCAGAGCATGGCGACGCACCGCCGCCTTCAGGCCCGAAAAAGACAGGTCGCAGGGGCTATCGAGACGGGCGCGTGGCAGCTCCACCCCCCGCGGGTTTCCGGAAGCGGCGAGGCGATCGATGACCGGCCCGCCCGGATATCCCAACCCGAGAAGCGTGGCGACCTTGTCGAAGGCTTCGCCGGCGGCGTCGTCGAGGGTCTCGCCGACGCGGCGGAAGTCGCCCTCGACCGGGACGTGATAGAGAACCGTGTGGCCACCCGAAACGACCAGAGCCAACAGGGGGTAGTGGATCGGCTCCTCGGCCTCGAGCTCGGGCATCAGCGCCCCGTGAACGTGCGCCGCGAGGTGGTTCACGCCGACATAGGGGACCCCCGTCGACCGCGCCGCGGCGCGCCCGTAACACCAACCGGCCAGCAGCGCTCCGACCAGGCCCGGCCCGCGCGTCACGCCGATGCCATCGACGTCGCTCCAGGTCGCGCCGGCCTCTTCGAGCGCAGATCCGACCACCCAGGGCAAGCTTTCCACATGCCGCCGGGCGGCGAGCTCCGGCACGACGCCACCGTAGGCGGCATGCTCTGTTTGGCTGGAGACCACGTTGCTGAGCACCCGTTTGCCGTCGACCACCAGGGCCGCGGCGGTCTCGTCGCACGAGGTTTCGAGGCCGAGGATCAGCATTCGAGAGACCCGCGCCTTCAGACTTTCTCCGCCGCGGCGGCGCACAGGGCGGCGAGGCTCTTGTCGTACGGAGGCCGGGCGACGCCCTCCTCGGTGATAATGGCGGTCACCAGCTCGGCGGGCGTCACGTCAAAGGCAGGATAAGCAGCGGAGACCTCTTGGGGCACGATGCGCACGTCGTTGACCACCACCACCTCGTCGCTTCGCCGTTCCTCGATCGGAATCGCGTTGCCGTCGGGAGCCTCCAAATCGACGGTCGAGGTCGGCGCGGCAACAAAGAAGGGAATGCCGTGCTGCTTTGCCAGAACCGCTACGGTGTACGTGCCGATCTTGTTCGCCACGTCGCCGTTGGCGGCGATACGGTCGGAGCCGACCACGACGCAGTCGATCTTGCCCTTCTGCATCATGTGTCCGGACATGTTGTCGGTGATCAGCGTGACCGGGATGCCGTCCTTGTGCAGCTCCCACGTCGTCAGCCGCGCTCCCTGCAGAAAGGGCCGTGTCTCATCCGCGTAGACATGCGGGTTCTTGCCGGCTTCCTGCGCCGCCCGGACGACGCCGAGCGCGGTCCCGTAGCCGGCCGTCGCCAAGGCCCCGGCGTTGCAGTGCGTGAGGATGTCGGCGTCCTGCGGGACCAGCGCGGCTCCGTGCCGGCCCATGGCGCGGTTCATCTCGATGTCCTGCTGATGCATCAGCTTGGCCTCCGCGACCAACCGCGCCTTCGCGGCCGCCACGTCACCGGCGTCGAGGGCCTCCCCGGCAACGCGATTGGCGCGTCGCACGGCCCAACGAAGATTGACCGCCGTCGGGCGGGCAGCGTTCATTCGCTCGGCCAGCTCGGCAAGCTGGGCGCGGAACTCGGCCGGCTCGTCGGCGAACGACTGAGCACCCAGAGCCATGCCCATGGCTGCCGCAACGCCGATCGCCGGGGCACCGCGAATCACGAGGTCGGCGATCGCCTCGATGACCTGTTGGGGCTCGGTGAAGGTCAGGTAGACCTCCTCACCCGGTAACAGCCGCTGGTCCAGCATGACGACGCCGTCGTCGGTCCACTCGATGGTCTTGATCATCCCCTACGAACTCCTTGAACGGGTGCTGATTGGCTTCGCGGGGCGCCCGCGACCGACGGCCGGCGTGTTCGGGGCGGAAGCCCGGTGGCGCCCGGCTCGAAAAGCCGTCACAGAGGCACAGTAGCCAGCAGAGCAGAACCGCGCAACGCTGCTTGACGACGGCTCATGCCTATCGATAGCATCGCCGCATGCTCGCTTCCCGGCGGATATTTCGACCCCAGGGCATATCCTCATCATCCTTCGCGGCATCCCATCGATGCGCGCCCGGCGCGCGGCGTCCCCGCTGATCACATGGCCTGGTTCCGAAACAAAGGCGGCAGCAAGCGCCCGGTAGGCGAACGCAAGTCCGACATGCCCGAGGGCCTGTGGACCAAGTGCAACCACTGCCAGGAGTTCATCTACCGCAAGGAAGTGGTGCGCAACACCAATGTTTGCCCGAAGTGCAACTATCACTTCCGCATATCGGCTCGCGAGCGCCTCGAGCTGCTCTGTGACGACGGTGCCTGGGAGGAATTCGACGCCCACATCGAGCCGATCGATGCGCTCGGCTTCGCCGACACCAAGTCGTATACCAGTCGCATCGAGGACTACCAGCAGCGGACCGGTCGTAAGGACGCCGTGGTCACGGTAGAAACGACCATCGAGGGCATTCCGGTGATCCTTGCCGTCATGGAATACGCGTTCATGGGTGGGAGCATGGGCTCCGTCGTCGGCGAGAAGATCACCCGCGCGGTGGAACGTGCCATCGAGCGACAGGTTCCACTCATCGTGGTCTCCAGCTCGGGCGGCGCGCGCATGCAGGAAGGCGCGCTGTCGCTCATGCAGATGGCGAAGATCTCCGCCGCGCTGGCGCGCCTCGCAGCACAACGACTTCCGTACATCTCGGTGCTCACCGATCCCACCACCGGTGGGGTGACCGCCTCGTTCGCCATGCTTGGTGACCTGAACGTCGCCGAGCCGCGCGCGCTGATCGGGTTCGCCGGCCCGCGGGTGATCGAGCAAACGATCCGCGAGAAGCTCCCGGAGGGTTTCCAGCGCAGCGAGTTCTTGCTCGAGCACGGCATGCTCGACCTCGTGGTGTCACGCCGCGAGCTGAAGGAGACCCTGGCCCGCGCGATCAGCTACCTGCTCCCGGCAGAGCTGCTGGCATCCGCGGTCTCGCGCGTCTATACCGAAATGCCGGCGGAACACACCGAGCACGGGGACGGCGATTCCCCGTCTCGATGACGCATGGCGGACGCGAATAGCATCCGGCAGCGGCTCGAAGCGATCGATCCTCATCAGGTTACGCCGGGTATCGAACGTATCCGCGCGCTTCTGGAAGCCCTCGGCAATCCGCACTTGGCCTATCCCACCGCCATTATCGGCGGAACGAACGGCAAGGGTTCGATTGCGGCCATGCTCACCGGGATCGTACGCGCCGCCGGTCATCGCGTCGGCTTGTACACGTCGCCCCACCTCTCCGTACTCGAGGAGCGCTTCCAGGTAGGCGGCGCACGCATCAGCGCCGCGGGTCTGGACGCGCAACTCGGCGTCGTTCTCGCCGCCGTCGACAAGCTGGTGGCCGACCGTCGTCTCGAAACCACACCGTCGTATTTCGAGATCCTCACGGCGGTCGCGTTCCGCTATTTTGCCGAGGCTCGCGTCGAGCTCGCCGTCCTCGAGGTCGGCCTCGGTGGGCGCTGGGACGCCACAAACGTCACCCGGCCGCGCGTAGCGGTGATCGCGCCGATCGCCTTGGACCACGAGGAGTACCTGGGAGACGACATCCTCACCATCGCCGCCGAAAAGGCCGCTGTCATCCCGGCCGGCGGCATGGCGGTCTGCGCCTCGCAGGCCCCCGCGGTCATGGACGTCGTGCGACGACACGCCGAGGCTGTCGGGGCGATGCTCTGGGAGTCGGAGTCGTTTCCCGTAGTCGTGCGCCGCAACGACGAGCGCCTACGCCACACCATCGATTGCGTCGGTCGGCTGCGTGACTACGTCGGCCTGGAGATATCGCTGGCCGGCGCCCATCAGGTCGAAAACGCCCAGTGCGCCATCCTCGCCGCCGAGGCGCTCGACCGGCACCGGCTGCGCATCAGCTCCGACGCAATCTGGGCCGGACTGCGCAGCGCCCAGTGGCCGGGTCGCTGCGAGTGGCTGGGGG